>JACDAP010000313.1 GCA_013695395.1 Solirubrobacterales bacterium | reverse complement strand
GAGCTCGGGACCGCGGCAGCCTGGACGACAAGCGCGCTCGCCCTGGCCGAGCCGGGCCGTCGCGTGCTCTCGTGGGACGTGGAGGTCCACCCCCAGCGGGAGGCGACCCTCGCACTCCTGCCGCCCGACGTGCGGGCCCGCGTGGAGCTGCACGCCCGCCCGGGCGGCACGGGTCCGCACCCGCCCCCGCCGCTCGACGCGCTCTTCCTCGACTCCTCGCACGAGCGGGAGGAGACCGCGGAGAGCTTCCGCCTCTTCGCCGCCGCACTCCCGCCCGGAGGCGTCGTGGCCTTCCACGACTTCGCCGACCCCGACTACCCGGGGGTGATGGAGGCGATCGACGAGCTCGGCCTCACCGGCCGCGCCGCAGGCCACGTGTTCGTCTGGCGCAAGCCATAGATCGGCGATGACTTTCCGCGGAGTTGGTGTCGACATAGGACATCAACTCCGCGGAAGTTCTCCGCGATGACGCGTCTAGCGATCCAGCAGCGCGCGCAGCTGCGCCGCGACCGGGCCGTGCGCGAAGTGCGCGACCCGCGCCGCGCCGCGCTCGCGCAGGGTGGCGCGGAGCTCCGTGTCCTCCAGGGCCAATCGGCAGAGCTCGGCGGTGACGGCGAGGTCCGGGTCGGAGGCGAACAGCGCCGCGTCGCCGGCCACCTCCGGGGTCCCGCCGACCGGCCGCACGATCACCGGGACGCCGACGTGGAAGGCCTCCAGCAGCGGGATGCAGAAGCCCTCGTGCTCGGAGAGCCCGACGAAGAGCGAGGCGGCGCGGTACTCGGCGGCGAGCTCGGCGGTGGTGAGCCCCGTCTTGAACGTGACCGCGCCCGGGGCGAGCATGCCCGCGAGCCGCCGGAGCTCCTCGAGGTACCAGGGCTTCATCGGCTCCCCGACCAGCGTGAGGCGTGCGTCCGGCACCCCGTTGGCCCGGAGCAGGACGACCAGGCGAATCAGCTCGTCCTGCCGCTTGTGGGGTGCGAGCCGACCGACGAAGAGGAGGTTCGGCGGGCCGGCAGGCTCCTGCGTCCGCGGTGCGCCCAGGCCTGCGGGATCGAACAGAATCGGGACGACGCGGTCGGAGCCGAGCTCGGCCGCATTGAAGGCGCTCACCCCCGCGACGACCTCGCAGCGTGCGGCGTACTCCGGCAGCTGCTGGCGGCCGAGCGCGCACTGGATCGCGATCCGCGGCTCGTAATCCCAGAACCAGCGGGCCGGCGTGACGTTGTGGCTGAGCAGCACCTTGCGCTCCGGCCGCTCCAGCACGCCGCGGAGCTTCGGCGCGTACGCCGAGTAGTGGATGAGCAGCGTGTCGCCCGGTGCGGGGGCGAGCGCGGCGAGCGGCGCGAAGGATCGGCCCACCCGGGGGTCGATCCCGGCGGCGACGTCCTGGCCTCCCCACCCCCACTGGCCGAAGAGCCCGCGGAAGGCGCGCGCCTGGTTGGAGACCGCGTCGTGCGGGCCCGCCCCGCTGAGGACCTGGTGGACGTTCACGCGTCCGCGTCCACCCGCAGCGCGTCCCGCTCGGCCTCCACCCGGGCCAGCCGGTCCTCGAGCTCGGCGACGTGGATCAGCAGATGCATGTTGAAGCGGGTCTGGTCGGCGGTCAGCTCACCGTGGTACTGGCGCAGCACGTGGACGAGCCTCTGCTTGATCCAGGTGATCGGAGCGCCGAAGCGCCGCGTGGAGTGCATGATCGACTCGTCCGGCTCGAGGACGGCCCACTCCATGAGCTGATCGGTCCCGATCCGCTCGCGCGGCTCGATCGTGAAGCCGCCCGGGTCCTCATAGCCGCCGGCCGCGCGGGCCGCCGCCGCGCGTTCCCGCGCCCTCGCCAGGGCCTCTTCGGGCCTCACACCGCCACCGGCGTGCCCATCGTACGGTGATAGAAGGCCATGCCCTCGGGGGCCGGGCCGTCGAACTGCACGCGCCCCCCGTCGAGGACGACGACCCGCTCGCAGGTCCGCTCCACCAGGGCGGCGTCGTGGGAGACGAGCACGAGCGTCGCCCCACCGGCGACCGCCTCGGCGATCCGCGCCTCGCACTTGCGCTGGAAGGCCTCGTCGCCCACCGCGAGCACCTCATCGATGAGCAGCGTGTCGGCGCTCAGGTGCGCGGCGATGGCGAAGCCGAGCCGGACGAACATCCCGCTCGAGTAGGTCTTGACCGGCGCCTCGATGAAGTCGCCGAGCTCGGAGAACGCGACGATGTCCGGGGTCACCGCCTCGATCTGCGCGCGGTCGAGCCCGTGGAGCGCGCCGACCATCAGGATGTTCTCCCGGCCCGAGAAGTCGCGGCCGAAGCCCGCGCCGAGCTCGAGCAGCGAGACGACGTTCCCCCCCGCGGTCACCGTCCCCGCGTCGAGCGGGATGATCCCCGCCAGCACCTTCAGCGTCGAGGACTTCCCCGCGCCGTTGCGCCCGACGACCCCGACCGTCTCCCCCGGCTCGATCCGCAGCGAGACCTCGTCGAGGGCGCGGACCGGCGGGGGGCCGGAGCCGGCGCGCCGGAGCACGAGCTCCTTCAGCGTGCGCCCGCGGTCGGCCCGAACCGAGAACGCGCGGCTGGCGGCGTCGAGCACGATCTCCCCAGGGCGGACGGACTGCACCCTCCGAGTATCGCCAAGTCCTTCAGACGACGACGGCGAGCTCGCCCTGCAGTCGCGCGAAGAGCGTCCGGCCGACCAGCAGCGCCAGCCCCGCAGCCACGACCACGTAGGCGAGCGTGGCGAGCGACGGCGCGCTCCCGCCGTAGATGATCGCTCGGACCCCCTCGATGAACGGGGCGATCGGGTTGACCCACTCGAGCACGAACCGGGCGGCAGGCTGCTCGGTGATCCGCTCGGGCCGGAAGAAGATCGGTGAGAGGAAGAACCAGGGCAGCAGGATCGCGCCGAGAATCGGAGCCACGTCGCGGAAGTAGGCGTGCAGGACGGAGACCGCGAGCCCGAGACCGAGCGCGAAGACGTAGAGCGCGAGCAGGACGAACGGCAGCAGCAGCAGGGCCGGCGAGGCCGTCCCGCGGTAGGCGACGGTCACCGCCCCGACGAGCACGAGCACCGCGCAGAAGGTGACCATCTGGACGGTGACCACGGCCGCGGGGATCGACTCCCGCGGGAAACGCGCCTTGCGGATGAGCGAGCCCTGGTCGAGCAGCGAGGGCGCCGCGCCGAGCAGCGACTGCGAGAAGAACATCCACACGATCAGGCCGACCATCAGGAACAGCGGGTAGTCGGGCTCGGAGGTCTGATCGAACACCACCCCGAACATCAGGTAGTAGGCACCCATGAGGACCAGCGGGTTGACCAGGTACCAGGCGAGGCCGAGCAGCGAGCCCTGGTACTTCTGGCGCAGCTCGCGCCGGACCATCTGCTCGAAGAGGAAGCGGAAGCGGAGGTACTCGGCCATGCGCCGACCATTGTCGCGCCTCGGGCACGAAGCGAGCTCAACGGCCAGGGAGGGGCTCCGTGAGCGCGTCGAGCAGGTGGGTGGGGTTCGCCTCGGCGAGCTCCTCGCGCCCGTACTTGTGGGAGGCGACCGCCAGCGACGGGCAGCCGACCCGCTTGGCCGCCTCGACGTCCTTCGGCGTGTCGCCCACCACCAGGCACTCCTCGGGCGCGAGCTCCCGCCCCACGTACGTCCCGGCCCGGTCCAGGGCGATCCGCAGGATCTCCTCCCGCGCCGGCGCGTCCGAGCCGAATCCGCCGAAGGCCAGGAGCGCGTTGAGCCCGCCACGGCCGAGCTTGACGTGGCAGGCCGCCTCGACGGCGCCGGTCACGATCCCCACCGGCATCCCCTGCTCCCCGAGTCGCTCGAGCGTCTCCCGCGCGCCCGGCAGCACTTCGTAGCCCTCGGACGCCGCGACGAGGTCGGGCACGAACCACAGGTACGCGGCGATGAGCGTGGAGAGCTCCTGCCGCGAGGGCTCCCGATCGTGCACGTACCTGAAGACCTCGGTCGCGACCTCGGGGTCGGTCATCCCGGTGTCGGTGAACTCGGTGATGTCGGCCTCCTGCCCGTAGAGGCGGCGGGCCGCGTGATCCCAGGAGCGACCGCCCGCCCCGCCGCTGGAGATCAGGGTCCCGTCGACGTCGAAGATGATCGCTGCGTAGTCGGAGGCCATCCCCGAGGCGTACCCGGGCCTCTCGTTCCTACCGCCCCTCCAGCACTCGGAGCACCTCGCGGAATGCGCGCTTGGGCCCCAACCGCTCGTCGAGCAGCGTCGCCTCACCGCGCCCCGGCTGGGTCTCGGGGATCCACGAGAACCGGTCGGTGAAGCCCCAGACGGTGAGCGAGACGCAGCGCTCGATCGCCAGGCAGGTCCGGGCCACCTCCTCATAGACCCGGGCCTGCAGGCGGAGCGCGGCGGCGTCGGCGGGTTCCTCGAGCGCGACGTCGGCCTCGGTGATCGCCACGTCCAGGCCGAGCGCGGCGAAGCGCTCCAGGTTCTCCCGGAACCCGTCCGGCACACCGCTCTCGCTGAAGTGGGCCTGGAAGCCGACGCCGTCGAGCGGGACACCGCGGGCCAGGAGGTCCTGCGCGAGGGCGAAGTACGCATCCGCCTTCGGCCCCGGCGCCTCGGCCCCGATCTCGTTGATGTAGAGCTTCGCCTGCGCATCCGCCGTCCGGGCGGTCCGCAGGGCGTCCTCGGCCCACCCGTCGCCGAGCTCACGCTGGAAGACCGACTTCCGCCGGGTACCGTCGTCCTCGAAGGGCTCGTTGACCACGTCCCAGACGGCGACCTTCCGCCGGTACCGACCGACCACGGTGCGGATGTGCTCCCGCACCGCCTGCCGCAGCTGCGCCCCCTTCAAGCCCTCGACCCAGGCGGGGTTCTGCGAATACCAGACGAGCGTGTGGCCGCGGACCGCCTGGCCGTGCTCGACCGCGAAGTCCACGAGCCGGTCGGCTGCGGACCAGTCGAGCTTTCCGCGCTCGGGCTCGAGGACCGCCCACTTCATCGCGTTCTCGGGCGTCACCGACGAGAACTGCCGCGCGAGCACGGTGCGGTACCCGCGCTCCTCGCGCAGCGGCTCGTCGCGCACGGCGGTCCCCACGGCCAGGCGCGTGCCCGCCTCCTCGCGGAGCACGCCCGGGAGCGTGACCGCCCGCGGCGCGTCCTCCTTCACCCCACGCAGGAGCAGCGCCGCGACGCCGGCGACCACGACGATCGCCGCGACGATCAGCGCGGTGCGCGTGGTGCTCGGGCTCAGAAGGCTCCGCGCCGGGTCAGCACGGCGGGGATCGTCTTCAGGAGGATCGTCAGGTCCAGGAACGGCGACCAGCGCTCGAGGTAGAGGAAGTCGAGCCGCACGAGGTCGTCGAAGTCGAGCTCGGAGCGACCGGAGACCTGCCAGAGCCCCGTGATCCCGGGCAGCACGAGGTAGCGCTTCTTGTGCCAGTCCTCGAGCCGGTCGAAGTCGCGCTGGGGCAGCGGCCGCGGGCCGACGAGCGACATCTCGCCGCGCACGACGTTGACGAGCTGGGGCAGCTCGTCCAGTGAGTACTTGCGCAGGAACCGCCCGACCCGGGTCATCCGCGGATCGGCCCGGATCTTGAAGAGCGCCCCCTTGGCCTCGTTGAGCGATTCGAGGTCGGCCTGGCGCTGGTCGGCGTCGTGATACATGGTCCGGAACTTCAGGCAGTTGAAGGGCAGCCTGCCGATCCCCGGCCGGACCGAGCGGTAGAAGACCGGCCCGCGCGAGCTGATCGCCACTGCGAGGCTGATCGCCAGCAGCATCGGGGCGAGCGCGAGCAGGATGAGCGCGCTCAGGACCACGTCGAAGGCCCGCTTGACGGCGTAGTCGATCCCCTCGAAGACCGGCGGCTTGAGCTTGAACAGCGGCACCGACTGTCCGGGCACGAACTCGGCCCGGTGGATGAGGATCTCCATCGTCGACGGAGCGACCCGCACGCGGACGCCCCTCTGATGGCAGCGGTCGACGAGGTCGACGGCCTCCTGCTCCGGGAAGTCCGGGTCGGCGATGATCACCTCGTCGAGGCGGTGCTCGGCGAGGACCGCCTCGATCTCCTCGAGCGTGCCGAGGGAGCGCAGGCCGTTGTCGGGCCGCGGGGTCAGCGAGATGAAGCCCACGACGGTGACCCCGGTGTGATCAGGGGCGTCGAGCATCGCGTGCGCGACCGCCTCGATGTGCTGCCCGGTGCCCACGAGCACCGCCCGCCGCTCGTAGCCCGCCGCCTTGAGCACGGCCCCGGTGACCTGCTCGTAGGCCCAGCGCGCGGTCGAGACGTAGAGGACGGCGAAGAACAGCGTCCCGTAGAAGATGTAGTAGCTCGAGAACGTCTCGCCGTTGACGAGCGCGAAGACGAGGGTGACCATCGTCGTCTGGAAGAGCGAGCCGACGATGCGGGTGAGGCCCGGGCGGGCTGAGCGCTCGGCGTAGAGCGCGGAGCGGGCGAAGAGGAGCGCGGCGATCAGGTAGGCGAAGGAGATCGTGTCCTTGGTCTCCTGCAGCGAGGCGCTCGGGTTCCAGTCGTCGAGCAGTGCCGCCTTCAGGGCCAGCGCGGTGAAGATCGCGGCGAAGAGCGTGGCGAAGTCCAGGACCAGCAGGCTGACCACGCGGAAGAGCCGGCGGGCGGTGTCCAGCTTGAGCACGTAGCGCAGCAGGGCCGGGCGCTTCGCGCGCACGTCGCGCTCGGGCAGGGGCAGCCGGACGAGCGGGGGGCTGTCGGTCTCCTGCGCCTGGGCTGCCTCGTGCACCGGCATTCACCTACCCTCAACGCCGCCCGAGCCCCGAAGTAACGGGGTTCACCGCAAGTGCGTCGCCAGGAAGCTACTTGGGGGAGCCGACGAGTTGCTCGCGAGAGGAGCCGTCGATCGTTCGCCGCAGCCCTTCCTTCAGCTCGACCGTCGGCCCCCAGCCGAGGATCTCCTGGGCCCGCGTGATGTCCGGACGGCGCACCTGCGGGTCGTCGGTCGGAAGCGCCTCGTGGACGATCTCGGAGTTCGAGCCGGTCGCCGCGATGACCTCCTGGGCGAGCTCGAGCAGCGTGAACTCGTTCGGGTTGCCGATGTTGACCGGCTGGTGCTCGCCCGACTCGGCCAGCGCGATCATGCCCGTGATCAGGTCGTCGACGTAGCAGAAGGAACGCGTCTGCTCACCGGATCCGAAGACGGTGATCGGGCGGTCCTGGAGCGCCTGGCGCAGGAAGGTCGGGATCGCGCGGCCGTCGTGCGCGCGCATCCGGGGCCCGTAGGTGTTGAAGATCCGCATGATCGCGGTGTCCACGCCCTGCTGGCGGTGATAGGCCATGGTGAGCGCCTCGGCGTAGCGCTTGGCCTCGTCGTAGACGCCTCGCGGGCCGATCGGGTTGACGTGGCCCCAGTAGCTCTCGGGCTGCGGGTGCACCTGCGGGTCGCCGTAGACCTCGCTCGTCGAGGCGACCAGGAAGCGTGCGCGGTGCTTCTTGGCGAGGCCGAGCGCGTGGTGGGTGCCGTGCGAGCCGACTTTCAGCGTGTGGAGGGGCAGGCGCAGGTAGTCGATCGGGGAGGCCGGGGAGGCGAGGTGGTAGACGTAGTCCACCGGCGCCTCGACGTGGAACGGCTCGACGATGTCGACGTGCATCACCTCGAACTCGGGCGCGCGGATGTGCTCGATGTTCGTCAGGTTGCCCGTCTCGAAGTTGTCGACGCAGATCACGCGGTGCCCGCGGGCGAGCAGCGTGTCGCAGAGATGGGAGCCGAGGAAGCCGGCGCCGCCGGTCACGAGTGCGGTGGCCATAGCGGCAGCAGGCTAGTCGGTCTCCGGGCGCGGCGCCGCTCAGCGGGACAGCCGCTTGGCCGGGCTCCGGAGCGCCTTGAGCGTCTTCTTCGGGATGACGTCGACCACGACGTAGGTCCGCTTGTCGACCCGTTCGGCGAGGCCGACCGCCTCCAGGCGCTTGAGCACGACCGGGCACCTCTTGCAACGCGGCTTGTCCTTGCAGCAGCTCTTCTTCGCCTTGACGGTCTTGCCCACCCCGCCAGAGTAGACGCAATCCGCACCGCCGAGGTCGGATATATTCCGCCCCATGCCCGCCGCCGCCTTCGTCGAGAAGCTCAACACCCAGATCGCCAACGAGTTCGCCGCCAGCCAGCAGTACATCGCCGTGGCGATCTACTACGACGCGGAGACCCTCCCGCGGCTGGCCGCGTTCTTCTACGCCCAGGCGCTGGAGGAGCGCAACCACGCGATGATGATGGTCAAGTACCTGCTCGACGCGGACGTCGAGGCGGAGATCCCGGGCGTCACCGGCCCGCGCAACGGGTTCGCCGACATCGTCGAGCCGGTCACGATCGCGCTCGCGCAGGAGAAGAAGGTCACCCAGCAGATCGAGGGGCTCATGGCCGTCGCCCGCGAGCACAGCGACTTCCAGTCCGAGCAGTTCGTGCAGTGGTTCCTCAAGGAGCAGGTCGAGGAGGTCGCGACCATGAGCGACCTGCTGCGCACCGTCGAGCGCGCCCGCGAGAACCCCATGTGGGCGGAGGAGTACCTGGCCCGCGAGCACGGCACCGAACCGATCGCCGACGCGACCGCTCCGGCAGCCGCCGGGGGCGCCGTCTGAGCGCTGCGCCCCTCAGGCGCCCGGGGCGGGCGGGACGTGCTCGTGCTTCCAGGCCCCCGCCTCCTGCTTCCAGATCGGCAGGCGTGCTTTGAGCTGGTCGATCACGTAGCGGGCTCCGGCGAAGGCCTGCGGACGGTGGGGCGCACTGGCCGCGACCAGGATCGAGGGTTCGCTGATGGCGACGCGGCCGGTGCGGTGCTCGCTCGCCACGGCGCACAGGCCGAACCGCGTGGCCGCCTCCTCGGCGATCCGGCGCAGCTCCTGCTCGGCCATCTCGACGTAGCCGTCGTAGTCCAGATGGAGCACGTCGCGGGTGACGCCGGAGAAGGTGACCACGGCGCCCGCTCGAGGGTCCCGGACCCGTTCGACGAGCGCGTCGAGCGAGAGTGCTCCCTCCACGATCGCGGTGTGGATGCGCAGGTCCCCGCCGGAGACGGGGGGGACGACCGCGAGCTCGTCGTGCTCCTGCAGCATCCTGTCCTCGCGCGCGTACTCACGGTTGACGGCGAGGACGAGCGGAAGGCCGTCCGCGAGCCCGTCGAGCGCGGCCAGCGCGTCCGCCACCCGGGCGCCGTCGGGCAGCTCGAGCTCCAGCTGCCCGGTGCCCGCGCGCTCCTTCAGCGCGGCGAAGAGCCTGACGGTCACGATCACCCCTCCGACGCTACTACTGCCGCCGCCGCAGCATCGAGTCGTCGATTGTTCCCGCCATCCGGGAAGAAGCGACAAGTCGATGCGCCGGCCGCGTAGCCTCGCGGGCCATGCGTGCCTCCGTCCGCCTGCGCCAACGGCTCTCCCGCGGTACCCCGCCCCGCGAGGAGCTCGTCGCGCGGCACGTCCGCGGCCGCTCGTTCGTGGACGTCGGCTGCATGTGGTCAGTCGACGGCGCGATCGCCTTCGCGGCGGAGGCGGCGGGCGCCACCGACGTGACCGGCGTGGACGTCATGGGCGAGAGCGAGACGTACCGCGCCGAGCACGCGCGGCGTGGCTCGCGAGTGCGCTTCGTCCAGGGCGACTTGCACGACCCCGCGACGGTCGAAGCCGTCGGAGTCCACGACGTCGTCTGGTGCTCCGGCGTCCTCTACCACGCGCCGCATCCGCTGCTCACCCTCGAGCGGCTCCGCGCGATGACCGCGCAGACGCTCATCCTCGCCACCGAGACGCTCCCCCTGCGCGGCAACCGCTGCGAGTTCGCGCCCGCTCCCGGGAGGCACCCCACCCACACCGAACGGTTCGACCCCGCGCGCGGCTACGTGAACTGGTTCTGGGGGATCTCGCCCGGCGCGCTCGGGGCGATGGTGGAGGCGACGGGCTTCCGCGTGCAGGAGGAGCACCGCACCGCCTTCCACACCACGGTGGTCGCGGCGGCGGTCTGAACACACCGCGCCGCGGATACGATCGGACCCATGGCCACCGAAGAGGAACGTCTCACCGTCGCCCCGATCACGGGCCCCGACGACCCCCGGCACTTCACCGACTCCGGGATCGAGATGGAGGCCCTCTACGGCCCCGAGGACGTCCGCGAGAACCTGCCCGAGCGGCTCGGCGCCCCCGGCGAGTACCCCTACACGCGTGGCCCGCACCGCGAGATGTACCGCAAGCAGGTCTGGACGATGCGCCAGTACGCGGGCTACGCGAGCGCCAAGGAGTCCAACGAGCGGTACCGCTACCTGATCGGCCGCGGCGCGACCGGCCTCTCGATGGCCTTCGACCTGCCCACCCAGCTCGGCCTCGACTCCGACAACCCGCGCTGCCTGGGCGAGGTCGGCCGCACCGGCGTCGCGATCGACACGATCGACGACATGCGCACGGCCTTCGACCAGATCCCGCTCGACGAGGTCTCCACCTCGATGACGATCAACGCCCCCGCCGCCGTGCTGCTCGCCCTCTACGAGCTCGTCGGCGAGGAGCAGGGCGTCCCCTCCGAGAAGCTCCGCGGGACCACGCAGAACGACATCCTCAAGGAGTACATCGCCCGCGGGAACTACATCTTCCCGCCCGAGGCTTCGATGCGACTGACGACCGATCTGTTCGCCTACTGCAAGGAGAACGTGCCGCGCTGGAACACGGTCTCGATCTCCGGCTACCACTTCCGCGAGAAGGGCTGCTCGGCCGTCCAGGAGGTCGCCTTCACCCTCTCGAGCGGCATCGCGTACGTGCAGGCGGCGATCGACGCCGGCCTCGCGGTCGATGACTTCGCCCCGCGGCTCGCCTTCTTCTTCAACGGCCACAACAACGTCTTCCAGGAGGTCGCGAAGTTCCGCGCGGCCCGGCGGATGTGGGCGAAGATCATGAAGGAGCGCTTCGGCGCGGAGAACCCGAAGTCGATGATGCTGCGCTTCCACACGCAGACCGGCGGCGTCACGCTCACCGCGCAGCAGCCGGTGAACAACATCGTCCGCGTCGCGCTGCAGGGCTTCGCCGCGGTCTGCGGCGGCACCCAGTCGCTCCACACGAACGGCTTCGACGAGGCGCTCGCGCTCCCGAGCGAGACCGCCGCGAAGACGGCGCTGCGCACCCAGCAGATCCTGGCCCACGAGTCGGGCGCCGCGGACACCGTCGACCCCTTCGCGGGCTCCTACTTCGTCGAGGCGCTCACCGACGAGATCGAGTCGCGCGCGCTCGAGCTGATCACGAAGGTCGACGAGCTCGGCGGCTCGGTCAAGGCGATCGAGTTCATCACCGGCGAGATCGACGAGAGCGCCTGGGGCTACCAGGAGCGGTACCGCATCGAGCAGGACATCGTGGTCGGCGTGAACAAGTACGAAGAGGAGGCCGCCGAGGTCCCCGATCTGCTGCGCGTCGACCCGGACTCGGAACGCGCCCAGCTCGAGCGCCTGAAGGCGTTCAAGGAGGACCGCGACCACGAGAAGGTCGAGGGCGCGCTGAAGGTCGTGCGCGAGGCGGCCGGGGGCAAGGACAACCTCGTCCCCCACATCAAGGACGCGCTGCGCGACCGCGCCTCGATGGGCGAGGTCTGCGGGGCGATGCAGGACGTGTTCGGGAAGTACGCCCCGACGTTCTGAGGCGGGCGTGCGTGTTCTGCGCGCGTTGCTCCGCAGTTTCGTTACGTGTGGGCGTTGAGCCGTCGCAGCGACGGGAAGGACGCTCGCGATGTGCGCGACGTTCGGCAGGCTCAGCAACCACAACGTGACCCGATCGGCGCGGCCATCGCGTTCGCACTGCGACAACACGGCCGGGTGAGCGGGTGGCAGCTCGCAGAGCTCGGCTGGTCCCGCGGGATGGTGCGCACGCGTGTCGCCGCCGGCTGGCTCGTCCGCGAGCATCGCGGCACCTTCCGGCTGGCCGGCGCCCCCGACACGCCCGCCGGTCGCGCGGCGGCGGCGATCCTCGCGGTCGATCCCGGGGCGGGGGTGACCGAACGGTCGGGCCTCGAACTGCACGGCGTGCTCGAGCCGTCCTCGGGTCCGGTGCACCTCGCCTGCGACCGGCCCCTCCGGCCCCGGCCCGGGGTGGTGCTTCATCGTCGAGCCTCGCTCCGGAGGAGCAGACGCGTGTGGAGGGCATGCAGGTCGCCTCGGTCGCCCGGTGCCTGGCGGACCTCGCCGGCAGCGGCTCCCCCGGGCTCCTCGCGACCGCGGTCCGTGAGGCGGAGTTCCAGCGGCTCCTCGACCCGCCCGCCGTTGCGGCGGCGAGCGTGAACCGCCCGGGAGCCGTCGCACTCGGACGACTGGTGCGCGAGACGCGGATCCCGGTCGCCGGCGACCTGCGCCACAAGCTCGAGCGGCGCTTCGCCGTGCTGCTGCGTGAGCAGGGCTTCCCGACCGCTCAGGTCAACCACCGCCTCGTGCTGCTCGACCCGTGGCAGGAGATCTTCCTCGACGCCGTCTGGTGGGAGGCCGGGCTCGCGGTGGAGCTCGACGGACGCCAGGCGCACCTCACGCCGCGTGCCTTCGAGGCCGACCGCGCCCGGGACCGCCGCGTGGCCGCGCAGCACTGCCTCCGGGTCGTCCGCGTCACCTGGCGCCAGCTCGAGCGGGAGCCCGGCGCGATCGCCGCCGACCTCTGGACGCTCTACCGGAGGGGGCTCGCGGCGTGAGGGAGCGACGTTCTGGTCCCCGCACGACCAGAACGTCACCGAGAACCGGGTCGGCGGGGTTCGGCGCGCCAGGTTGGCGGTCGTGGCGCCCTGGGGCGCACGTATCACTTGGCGTCCAGTCAACTCGCCGCGTCCGCGGCGAACACTCGCAAGGAGCTGTTGCACCATGATCTCAAGCGGCCAGGAAACCTGGCTCTGGGTGGGCTTCACCGGGATGGCACTCGGTGCGCTCGCCATCTTCCTCATCGGCGGTCGTCTGCGGCAGGAGGATCGCCACCACGCCGTAGCGTCGTTCTTCGTCTGCCTCATCGCAGCGGGGGCGTACTTCGCGATGGCCAACGCGCAGGGTCTCAAGATCGTCGACGACCGGACCGTGTTCTACGCGCGCTACATCGACTGGGCGCTCACCACGCCGCTGCTCCTGCTCGGCCTGCTCATGATCGCGTTGCCGCCCGTGTTGCGCGGAGACGACACGCGGCACCGCACGTCGCTGATCGCAGGCGTGCTCGGCGCCGACGTGTTCATGATCGCGACCGGCGTCATCGCCGCGCTCACGGTCGACGACACGGTGAAGTACGTGTGGTTCACGATCAGCTGCGGCGCGTTCCTCGCCGTGATCGCGTTGGTGTTCGGTCCCGTCCGCGCCGCAGCGCGGGCACAAGGCGAGCCGATCGCCGGGCTCTTCGGCAAGCTGGCCGCCGTCCTCTCAGGGCTGTGGCTCATCTACCCGGTGCTCTGGCTGCTCGGCACCGAGGGCACTGCGGTGATCGGCCAGACGACAGAGGTGTTCGTCTTCGCCGTGATCGACGTCACCGCGAAGGTCGGCTTCGGACTCCTGCTCGTCACCGGCGTGCTGCGGCTGCAACAGGCGGCGCGCCCGGCAAAGGGCGCCTCGACCGTCGCGGCGGCGGCAGGCTGAGGCCGGGGGCTCAGAAC
>JACDAP010000312.1 GCA_013695395.1 Solirubrobacterales bacterium | reverse complement strand
ATCACTGGCCGTCATGTCCTCGTGACAGGAGACGGTGTGCAGCGGAACGCCGAGCGTGTGCGCCATGTACTCGACCAGGCGGGTCTTCCCGCAGCCCGTCGGGCCTTTGAGCAGAACCGGAAGCGATGACGCGGCCGCGGCTCGGAAGAGCGTGATCTCGTCGGCGACCGGGACGTAGAACGGGGCGATGGTCTGCTCGAGTGCGTTCATGAGAGGGAGGTGGGTCGTTTGTCGTGTCCGACCAATCTGCCACGGGCGGCGCCGCCCTGACAGGATCGGTGTCCATGGGTGAGGCCGCAGATAGTCGCCCGGGCCGTCGACGGCAGGCGGACCGCTCCCGTGAGTCCACGCAGCGGCTGCTCGACGCTGCGATCGAGCTCATCGCGAAGAAGGGGTATGAGGGCGCGACCGCCGCCGAGATCGGGCAGCACGCCGGGTACAGCCGCGAGATGGTGCGGGCGCGCTACGGCTCGAAGGACGAGCTCATCCGCTCGCTCTGGGAGCGGGAGTACTTCACCTACGTGCACGAGCCCCCGTCCGCCGGGGAGGCCGGCCTGGACCACGCCAGTCGCCAGCTCGCGCGGGTCCAGACGCTCGCCGGCGAGGATCCCCGCCACCTGCGCGCGCTGCTGCTCCTGCTGTTCGAGACCGCCGGGTCGGCCCATCCGTGGCCGCGGGAGTGGACCGACCATTTCGAGAACGGCCTCTGCGACGCGCTCGACCGCGGCCAGACCGACGGGTCCGTCCGTGCCGACATCGACCCCAGGACCGAGGCGGAGGCCGCCGTCGCCCTGCTGCTGGGGCGTGGCCTGCGCTGGGTCGTTGATCCTGATCGCGTCGACTTCGCCGTCGAGATGACGCGGCTCATCGCGCGCCTGCGATCGTCGCTGGCGGTCGTGGGCGCCGCAGCCTGAACATCTCACGGGCTGGCCGGCGCAGACGCCGTGCTGCGATGCGTCGGCCGTCGCCTCCGCGACCGCCGACGCACCGCAGCCCAGAGGCCGCCTAGCGGGAATCGGACCCGAAGGCCCGGCCGGAGTACGGCGCGGGCGGACGCGGGTTGACCGGCGTCGGGCGCAGCCTCTTCGCCGCGGGTCCGTGGAAGACACCGTTGTTGTCCACCCACATCGACACCGTCAGCGGGACGCCGTTCCCCGGGCATAGGCGGTCGGTCCCGGCTCCGCAGAGGTTGTTGTTGAGGTAGGTCCGCTGCTGCACGTCCTTCGGCCACGTCCCGGGCTCGGCGGACACAAAGAGCGCGATCGGCAGGTTGTAGGTCAGCAGGTAGGAGACCTGAAGCGCGGCGATGAGCGCGAGCAGTCGGAGCGCCGTCTTGCGGCGGACGCTGCCCTTCATCTCCGTCATGCCGCGCTCGACCACGGTCTCGCCCTTGTCGTTGGTGAAGAACGCGAGCAGCGCGGGCGCGGTGAAGAACGCAGCACCGTAGGCCGCCTCGTGCAGCGGGAACTTGTGATACGTGTCGGGGAACAGCGAGAAGTGACCACCGGTGAGCGAGTAGAACCCGAGCGGCGCCCAGAAGAGCCCCTCGAGCACGAAGTCAAAGACGAGCATCGCGGCGAAGCACGCAGCGATGAGGCGTGCCGGCCCCCAGCCGAAGCGTGTCCGTGCCCATCGCATCGTCGCGCAGCCCATCTTGATCCCGATCAGCACCGAGAGCGGGTAGGCGAGGAGGTGGAAGAGGATCGGGTAGCCCTGCTGGGCACCTGGCGCGCCGAAGGCACGCCACCCCGGCATCTCGTTGGTGAATGCTCCGAAGTTCACCATCCAGGTGTTGTAGGTGTACCAGTGCCCGAAGTACGAGGAGATCGGGTCCTGGAGCGCCATCGGCAACGTGGCGACCATGATCAGTCCGAGGGTGTTGATCTTTCCCTCGCGCCGCCAGGGCTGGATCAGCGTCTTCCACAGGATGAACGCCACCGCCGGCACGGCTGCAGCCTGCCACGAGCCGAGCGCGATCTTCATGTAGAGCGGCGGCTCGTCGGGCCCGTAGCCGACCCGCTCGAAGTACGGGCCGGTGACCCACCGCGTGAGGACGTAGGCCCAGAAGAGCAGGAAGCCGATGCCGGCGACGGCCCAACGGTGGATCGGCAGCCATTCGAAGGCCGACTTGGCGACGCTTCGGCGGGTGACGTGCTCTGGAGCCGACGGCTCGGTGACGGGCGGGACGGTGGTGGCCATCTGGTGCTCTCCTCCTCTTTCGGGACACGATCCTGACGCGCCAACCGTAGCTAAGACAGTGTTCACTGTCAATACCCGCCAGCCACGGCTTCGGGGCGGGGCCCTCGCCTGCGGGCTCGCCCCTCGCCGCGGCCGCGTTGCTACGCTGAGCCCGTGGGTGGACCGACGCCTCGCACGCGCCGATCGTCCGAGGAGGTCCAAGAGCTCGTACTTGCCTCGGCGCGCGATCTCTTCCTGGCCCGTGGCTATGACGGGACCACCACGGCCGACATCGCGCGGCACGCAGGTGTCCCCGAGAAGCAGCTGTTCCGGACGTTCGGCACCAAGGCCGGCCTGTTCGACGCGACGGTCCTCCAGGGCTTCGCAGCGTTCGCCCGGCGCTACCGCGAGACGTGGACCGCAGGTCGCGAGAACACCACGCCCGAGCAACGAATCGAACTCCTCGTCAAGGAGCTCGTCCACCTCGCCGAGGAGAACCGCGCGATCCTCATGTCGGCGGTCAACCGCGGCTCGGCCGACCAAGACGACCCGCAGACCCGGCTGGTGCATCACTGGGCCCAGACGTTGCAGTCGTGGGAGGACCTCGCCACCGAGGTCCGCGACGCCGAGGACCTCGAGATCGACCCACCGGCCTCCATCGCGGCACTCGGCGCCATGGCGTTCGGCATGGTCATGCTCGAGGACCTGCTGATCGTGCCGGGCCCGGACGCACCGAGCCGTGACCGTCGCGTCGAGGCCATGATCCGGCTCGCGGCGCACGGACTGCTCGCGCGGCGCAGCAGCGCGTCCTAGCGTCGACGCCCGGCGGCCGCGCCGCCCGAAGCCAGGGCGTCGGACACCTCGGACGCATCCAGTCCCCACGAGGTCAGGAC
>JACDAP010000287.1 GCA_013695395.1 Solirubrobacterales bacterium | reverse complement strand
GCACCAAGTGGCACGACCCACACGGCTGGAACCTGGTATTCACGACTCCAACCGGAGGCGCCGCTGATCCCCGCAACTTCAACCGAGCCTTCCAAACGGTCTGCAAGAAAGCCGAAGTTCGCATCATTCGGGTTCACGACACCCGACACACCTGCGCCTCGCTTTTGCGCAGCTTGGGGGTGGACCTCTCCGTGATCAAGGAGATCCTCCGTCACAGCCAGATCTCTATCACCGCCGACATCTACATCCACGTCACCACCAAGCAGCAACGCGAGGCTATAGATATGATCTCCGACGTGCTCAGTGAAACTGAATAAATAGCTATTAGCAGGTCGAAGTCTCTTATCCAGTAGCGGAGAAGAGACTTCGACCTGCTTCAGACTGACCAGCTAGCACAGTCCGGCACTCTATTGCGACTTGCGCGTGAGAAAGTGTCGAGGACGAGGAATATCCTTGGACGACCAGCCCACAGACTTATCGTTCCTCTTCCTTCTTTGTTCCGGAACGACTGCCGACAAGCCTGGTCGCAATAACCACAGCGCTGTGACGATGGCCAGCAGGGTGAAGCCAGACGCCAATGCTTCGGCAAAGTTGAGACTTCCGTCCCTCGTATCGGCACCGAAGTATGCTGCTATAAGTCTCATCAACCACCAGGCTGATACGAGGAACGATAGTGACGCCCCAGCAAGCAGCAATCGGCTCGCTAGAAGTGAGACTTTTGTGCCTTGCGATGTATCCGAAGATAAAATTCCATACTGAGTGACCACTGCTACTGCTATACCAAAGACACCCGATGCCAACAGCGCACCACCAAGCGTGTCGCTGGGACGATGCCACCCGACAGCCACCGTTGCAGCAGCAATCGCCCCGGCCCACAGCGCTCCGAAAAGCGCGACGAAGGACCGCAGCCTGTTAGGGCTTACCAGGATCGCCGCCAGCACAATCGATACTGCTATCGCCGTATGCCCACTGGGAAAACTGTTGTGCGCTGTGCCCTCGATACTCTCGTGCAGGCTAGGTCGTGGCAGAAGTTCTTTAAGGACTTCAGCCGCCACAACTGAGCACCCAACCACACCCGACGCAATGAATCCAAGCCACCATCGACGCCGCAACATTCCGATCAGCAGAAGGCAACCGATCGCAATGGCGATCGACGCAATACTGATATGTCTCAGGTCTCCGAGCATCGGAACGCGCCGGATCAGTGCCCCAATCGGACCAGCATGGTCGTTCGCTGCGGATGCCGGCTGCAAAAGGTCCTGCTCCCACAAGATACGGTTTTCCAGCCATTGCCCATGAGCGGTAAATACAAAAATAAAGTAGACGAGAGCAAAGCTGAGTCCACAGCCAAGTGCAAATACTAGTTTTCGATTCGGAACAGCCGGAGTAATTTCGGTCGGTCGTATCTTTGCTCTAGCCATTGCCGGTATTCGTGCCCATCAGTTTGGAAGCTACTCCTGGGAGCCATAGCCTGTGATGATGTGATCCTGACGCAAGTCTAATACCTATGCTCTGCTGAGTTCATAGCCGGATATTTCGCTTCACTCCATTCGAAATCCGGCGGGATGCATAAGTTGTCGTAGAGCCGGCAAGGTATGAACCGTCACGAGGAAGACTGCGCCTACAGCTATCCCCCAATATTCCGAAAATGCCAAGGGACAACCTCCCAAGCCCGAGCAGTGGGGGTCCAATTGCCATGGACGCACTATACAAACCAGGTATACATGCCACGAATACCAGGGTTGATCAATGTAACCTCACCCACACTCATGGCGCGTGCCGACCAGCTCGAGGAAGCTAAACCGCAGCCTCCTCGACCGCAGATTATTCTCTTGAGAAAGTGTTTGACCGAAGCTAGGACTCGTCCCACCCGCCACGTCAACTTCACGAGGGTGGGGCTGACCATCAATCCCTAGCAACGCCTAACACGTACCACTCAAACTTTCCCTGCTCGGCATCAGCAGTATGGCTAAACCGGAACCCCGCCCGCTTGGCTACCGCCGCCGAGGCGGGATTACCCGCCTCAGTCCGGATCACCACTTCATCCACGTCACCGCGCCGCCGCAGTAACTCCACCGCCAACAACACCGCCCGCGTAGCCAGCCCTTTCCCCCGCCCCACCGGGTACAGCCCATAGGCCAGATTGGCTTGCCGCTCACTCAAATACGGCTGACGCAACTGCACGTCGATCGTGCCCACCAAAGAGTCATCAGCCACCAGCCGAATCCCGAAACTAAAAACGGGCCCACCCGCAGCCCACATCGTCACGGCTCGCTCAATGTGAACCCGAACCGTCTCAGGCGTACCAGGC
>JACDAP010000273.1 GCA_013695395.1 Solirubrobacterales bacterium | reverse complement strand
CCCACGAGCACGACGAGCAGCCCGCTCCCGACGATCGCGATGAGCACGAGGAGCGCCGTCCGGAACCCGAACAGGGTCAGAAGCAGCCCGCCGAGGAAGAAGCCGACGCCCTTCAGCGCGTTCTTCGAGCCGGTGAGCAGGGAGACCCAGCGGTAGAGCTGCCCCTCCGCGTCGTCCGGGACGATCAGCTTGATCGCGCTCTTCGAGCTCATCTTCGTGAGGTCCTTCGCGATCCCCGAAAGCGCCTGCGCCACCATCACGTAGGGGACGACGAGCAGCGAGGCGGGCGCGACGGCGAGCATCGTGAGCGCCAGCAGCTGGAAGCCGAGGCCGGAGAGCAGCGTGAAGCGCAGCCCCAGCCGGGCCGCGAGGAAGCCGCCGACGAGGTTCGTTATCACCCCGAAGAGCTCGTAGAAGAGGAACAGGGAGGCGACCTCGATCGGGCTGTATCCGCGCTCGAAGAAGGTGAAGAGCACGAGCAGCCTGATCGCGCCGTCGGCGACCGTGTCGGCCCAGTAGGCCGCGGTGACCAGGACGTAGTTGCGGAGGTCCGCCTTCGCCTGGACGGCGGCGGTGCTCACCGCAGGCTCCCGCCCACCATCGCCGCCAGCTCCACGAGCCGGTTCGCGTAGCCCCACTCGTTGTCGTACCAGGCCAGCACCTTGACCTGGGTGCCGCCGGTGACCATGGTGGAGAGCGCGTCGACGATGCCGGAGCGGGGGTCGCCGCGGTAGTCGACGGAGACCAGCGGCCGCTCCTCGTAGCCGAGGATCCCGGCAAGCGGGCCGTCCGCTGCGGCCGCGAAGAGCGCGTTGACCTCTCGGACGCTCGTCTCCCGCGCCACCTCGAAGACCGCGTCGGTGAGCGAGGCGTTCAGCAGCGGGACCCGGACCGCCAGGCCGTCCAGGCGCCCCTCGAGCTCCGGGAAGATCAGCCCGATCGCCGTCGCCGAGCCGGTGCTCGTCGGGATCAGCGAGAGCCCGGCCGCGCGCGCCCGCCGCAGGTCCTTGTGCGGCGCGTCGACGATCGTCTGCGTGTTCGTGAGGTCGTGCAGGGTGGTGATCGAGCCGTGCCGGATCCCGAGCCCCTCGTGGAGGACCTTCACCACCGGCGCCAGGCAGTTCGTGGTGCACGAGGCGGCGGTGAGCACGTCGTGGGTCGCCGGGTCGTACAGGTGGTCGTTGACCCCGAGGACGACGTTCAGCGCGCGTCGGTCCTTGACCGGCGCCGCCACGAGCACCTTCGCGACACCCCCGTCGGCGTACGGGGCGAGGGTCCCCATCGTCCGGAAGCGCCCGGAGCACTCGAGCACGAGCTCAACGCCCTGCTCGGCCCACGGCACCGCGCCCGGGGTGTCGAACGAGCTGTGGCCCACCGGGCGGCCGTCGAGCACGAGCCCCTCCTCGCTCCCTGCGGCCTCGCGGTCCCAACGGCCGTGGACCGAGTCGAAGGCGAGCAGGTGCGCGCAGCCGTGCGCGTCGGTTCCCGGCTCGTTGACGTGGACGAACTCCAGTTCGGGGCGGTCCCACGCCGCTCGCAGCGCGAGCCGGCCGATGCGGCCGAAGCCGTTGATCCCGATCCGGGTCATGCCGGTGCGCCGGTGAGCCAGGAACCGCTCCGCTCGCTCCCGAGGCCTGCCGGTTCCGTCGGCTCACACGGGGGCTTTCGCGCCCGGATGATCGCGGCGGCCGCCTGCTCGTGCACCCGGTGGGTCTCGCGGATCTCGACCTCCACCAGGCCCGCGGCGGCCAGGGCGTCGAGGAACTCCCGGCGGGTCAGCGCCCCCGCGATGCAGCCGGTCCATTCCTCCACGCCGGCCCGCGTCGCGGCGTCCATGTCCTCGTCGGCGATCACGTCGGAGATCGCCAGCCGGCCGCCCGGCCGCAGGACGCGCGCCGTCTCGGCCAGGACGCGAGACTTGTCGCTCGAGAGGTTGATGACGCAGTTGGAGATCACGACGTCCACGCTCGCCGGGGCCAGCGGGATCGCCTCGATATGACCCTTGACGAACTCCACGTTGGTGACGCCCTCCGCCGCTGCGTGGGCCCGGGCGAGCTCGAGCATCTCGTCGGTCATGTCCAGTCCGATGACCCGGCCGCTCTCGCCGACGCGGGCCGCGCTGATGAACACGTCCGCACCGGCGCCGGAGCCGAGGTCGAGCACCGTCTCTCCGGGATGCAGATCGGCCACGGCGGTCGGGACCCCGCATCCGAGCGAGGCGGGAAGGGCGAAACCGGCGCCGTCGGCGTCGCCGTCCGCGTAGAGCGCGTCACCGAACACCTGTCGGCCCGTCGAGTCGGTCACCGCGACCTCGGTGGGTCCGCAGCAGCCCGCAACGCCCTTCGCGCTGCCGGAGGCCGCGGCGGCACGGGCCGCCGCGGCGTACTTGTCGCGGACCCGCTCGCGCACGGTGGTGTCCGGGTTCGTCAGCTCATCCATGCCGTGAGCTCCTCCATCCCGCCGGTGCGGGCGTAGTAGTAGGTCCAGGTTCCGCGCCGCTCCGACTCGAGGACGCCGGCGGTGAGCAGCACCTTGAGGTGCTTGGCCAGTGCCGGTTGGGACATGGCGAAGAGCGGGGTCAGCTCGCACTGGCAGACCGCTTCCGGCGCTGCCTTGCGGATGACGTCGACGATCTGCAGGCGCGTCGGGTGGCCGAGGGCCTTGGCCACGCCCGCGAGGCGGCGGGCCACCTCGGGTGTGACGTCCGGAGGGGGGGCGAGGAGGCGGCAGCCGCGATCTTGGCGTCGGCGCGGCGAGAGCACCGGTGGCGCATGGGTCATGGCCCCATCCTGGCACAACCAAACGGTTTTAACAACACCAAAAGGTGATGTCCCGGTTGGTCTACGCCGTCGGCTGCTCCGAGCTGAGCGGCCCGGGAGGCAACACCGGTCCCGGAGCGAGCACCGGCTCCGGCGAGAACCGGTAGCCCACGCCGAAGTGCGTGTGGACGTAGGTCCAGCTCGGGGAGGCGAGCTCGAGCTTGCGCCGGACCTTCCGCACGAAGACATCGACCGACCGGTCGCGGTGGGCCATCCGCCCGCCCCACACGAGGTCGTAGAGCTCCGGGCGCTGCACGACGCGGTCGTTCCGCTCGGCCAGTGCGAAGAGCAGCTCGAACTCCCGGATCGTCAGCCCGGCGCGCTCCCCGTGCAGCAGCACCTGGAACTCCGCGGGGCGGAACTCGACATGTTCGACGAAGACGGGGGCCCGGGTGTTCACGCGGGCGGCAACCTATGCGCGAGGACGGTGGAACCGGTGACCAACCGGTGACGATGTGGTGAACCTCCGCGACTCAGCCGCGACCCGTGGGTTCAGCGCCGCCCGCCGCGCTTGAGCGCGATGCCCTCGAGCAGGTGCGCGACGGTCTCGCAGGCGTCGACCGCGGCTTCGAGGCTCTCGAAGATGTCCTTCCAGCGGATCACCACCATCGGGTCGATCCCGTTGGCGAAGAGGGAGGCGATCGCATCGCGGCTGAGCCGGTCGCCCTCGTTCTCGAGGCGGTGGATCTCCGCGAGGTGGGGGGCGAGCTCGGTGCCCGTGCGGAGGTTGCGCAGCGCGCGAGCGACCTGCTCCGCGGCCCCCACCAGCACGTCGGCCATCGCGGTGCTCTGCTCCATCGCCGCCTCGACGCCGTAGAGGACCAGGGCGTCGGCGGCCTGCTCGGCAAAGTCGACGATGTCGTCGAGGGCGGTGGCGAGCGCGTGGCCGTCCTGAGGGTCGAACGGGGCCGAGCGCCGGTGGGTGCCCTGGATGCGGTGGATGATGTCGTGGGTGATGCGGTCGCCCTCGTGCTCGCAGACGACGAGCTCCCGCGCGAGCTCGGGCCGCTCGGGCCAGCCGGCCAGGAGGTCGCGGAGCAGGAGGCTCGCGCGCTGCACGTTGCGACCCGACTCCTCGAGCAGCTCGAGGACGGCCTCATCGTGTCCGGCGCGGCGCAGCAGCGGCATCGCCGGACCCTAGGACCGGCTCCGCAGCGGTATCCGTCGCCTTCACGGCTCTTTCACAGTCGGTTCACCGCCCCGTAACGGGGGCCGCAGGTGGCGGCGCGAGGGTCGGTGAGGATGGAAGCAGCGCGTAACGAGGAGGTGCTCCGTTCCGGTGATCTCGAGATCCGGCCCGCCGACGGACTGGTCCTCGCCGCCGGTCGGGCGCTGACCTTCTCGGTGCGCGAGTTCCAGCTGCTCGTCGCCCTGGTGCGGCGGGCGGGTGGCATCGTATCGCGCGCTGACCTCTACCAGCAGGTCTGGGGAGCACCGCTCCGTCCGGGCGATCGCTCCATCGACGTCTACGTCCACAAGGTCCGGGTGAAGCTCGAGACGGCTCTGCCGGGGCAGCGCTTCATCCATACGCACGTCGGGTTCGGGTACCGGTTCTCACCCGAGCCTTCACACCCTCTTCACATCACGAAGACCGTTCGGTAACAGGCTGGTCGGGTTCGCCCGTAAGCCTGCACCGGACGCAACCCCCATCGAAGGAGACGTATGAGGTCCAAGAACTTCTGCGCCGTGCTTGCCGCCGGCGCCCTGGCATTCGGCGCCGCAGCCTGCGGCGACGACGAGGAGGAGCCCGCCTCGAGCGGCGCGGCGACTGCGACCGAGACGGCACCCGCCGAGGAAGGCACCGACGTGTCGGGCCTGTCCGGCTCGATTCGCATCGACGGTTCCTCGACGGTCGAGCCGCTGGCCAACGCGGCCGCCGAGCTCATCAGCGAGGAGGGTGCGCAGCTGCAGGTCACCGTCGGCGGCGCCGGCACCGGCGACGGCTTCGAGAAGTTCTGCCGCGGCGAGCTCGACATCTCCGACGCCTCGCGCGCCATCGAGGCCGACGAGTTCGAGAATTGCGCAGCCAAGGACATCGTGCCCGTGGAGGTCCAGGTCGGCATCGACGGCCTCTCGGTCGTGACGAACAAGAGCCTCGAGTTCCCGGACAACTGCATCAGCACCGACCAGCTCAAGGAGCTGCTGGCGCCGGGCTCGAAGGTCAAGAACTACTCCGAGCTCGGCGAAGGCTTCCCCGACGCGCCCGTGTCGTTCTTCACCCCCGGCACCGAGTCGGGCACGTACGACTACTTCACCGAGGCGGCGCTGGAGACCGACGCTGAGCAGCGCACCCAGAACGTGCAGACGTCCGCGGACGACAACCAGATCGTCACGGGCATCTCGGGCACCGAGGGCGCGCTGGGCTACGTCGGCTACGCCTTCGCCGAGGAGAACAAGGACAACCTGAACATCCTCGCCGTCGACGGCGGCGACGGTTGCGTCGAGCCGACGAACGAGACGATCGCCAGCAACGAATACGCGCCGCTGTCGCGTCCGCTGTTCATGTACCCGTCGGTCGAGACGGTCAAGAAGCCCGAGATCGCCGGGTTCTTGAACTTCATCGTCGGCGAGAACAACCAGACGATCACCGACGCCTCGGGCTACATCCAGCTGACCGACGAGCTGAAGGCCAAGTCGGTCGCGGCCATCGAAGGTGCCACGCCCGTCGAAGCGCCGGCGGAGTAGCGAGGACCACATGGAGGCAAGCTCAGCAGCCGCTGCCTCGCGCGGCGCGGGGTCCTCGTCGAACCTGACGAGGACCCGCACGCGGCGGTCCGTCGGCGAGCAGGTCATCAAGGGCCTGCACGCCGTCGCGGCGCTCCTGTCGGTGCTCACCACGACGGGGATCGTCTTCGTCCTGCTCGAGGAGATGATCCAGTTCTTCCGCGAGATCCCCTTCGCGGACTTCTTCTTCGGGACGAAATGGACGCCGCTGGCCGGCGGGGATTCCCAGTCCTTCGGCGTGCTGCCGCTGATCTGGTCGACGATGTACCTCACCGCGATCGGGCTCCTCGTCGCGATCCCGGTCGGACTGGGCGTGGGGATCTACCTCGCGGAGTACGCCACCCCCCGGGTGCGCAAGATCTTCAAGCCGGTCGTCGAGCTGCTGGCCGGGATCCCGACGATCGTCTTCGGATTCTTCGCCCTGACCTTCTTCACGCCGTTGCTGCAGGACGTCGGCATCGGCGTCTCGATCTTCAACGGGCTTTCCGCCGCGATCATCCTCGGCATCCTGGTGGTGCCGACGATCGCCTCGGTCTCCGAGGACGCGCTCTCGTCGGTGCCCCAGGCGCTACGGGAGGGTGCCTTCGGGCTCGGGGCCGCCAAGTGGCAGGTGGTCGTCCGCGTCGTCTTCCCCGCCGCCCTGTCGGGCGTGGTGGCCGGGCTCGTGCTCGGCGCCTCGCGCGCCATCGGCGAGACCGTGCTGATCCTCGTCGCCGCGGGCAACAAGCCCAACCTCAGCTTCGACCTGACGACCGCCCACCAGAACATGGCGGCCTTCATCGCGAACACCGCGCGCTCGGACATCTCGGCCGGCGGCGTCGCCTACGTCACGATCTTCGCCGTCGGCGGCACGCTGTTCGGCATCACCTTCACGCTGAACCTGTTCGCGATCCGCTTCGTCCGCAAGTACCGGCAGGTGTACGAGTAGCCATGGCCCCCGCCGAGCAGACCATCGCCCGCCGCGCCGTCGAGCGCGCCAGCAACGGGGAGCGCACGAAGGACCTGCTGTTCAAGTCCTCGCTGCTGCTGTGCCTGCT
>JACDAP010000261.1 GCA_013695395.1 Solirubrobacterales bacterium | reverse complement strand
GACGACGGTGATCCGCGCCCCGGGCTCGCCGAGCACGTCGGCCGGGCCGAAGAGGAGGACCTGCAGCCCGGAGTTCGCAGCGACCGCCGCGACGGCGCCCGCGAGAACCTCGGTGGGGCCCAGGTCGGCGCCGTTGACGTCGACCGCGACGGTGACCCCCGGCGTCTCGTGGCCCCGAAGGCTCGCGACCACCCGAGCGGACCTCACGCGCGAGGCCCCCGCCGGGAGCGCCGATCAGTCGTGATCGTGGTCGTGCTCGTGGACGTGCACGACCTCGCGACCCTTGTAGTGGCCACAGGTCGGGCAGACCCGGTGCGGCAGCCGAGGGCTGTGGCAGGTGGGGCACGCGTTGTACCCAGCGGTGGCAGCCTTGTGCTGCGAGCGACGCTGGGCGGTGCGGGCGTGGGACTGCTTCTGCTTGGGGACGGCCATGGCGGTCGTGGAGGGTAGTGCATCGGCGGCGCGATTGACGCCGCTGCGCGAGCTCAGTCGAGCTTGAGTTCGCGCAGGGCGTCCCAGCGCGGGTCCGGCGCGCGCTCATGGGCATGGTCGGGCTCCGCGTTCAGGTCTACTCCGCACTCCGGGCAGAGGCCCGCGCAGTCGGGGCGGCAGAGGACCTGCTGGGGCAACGCGAGGAGGTAGGCGTCGCGGGCCCAGGCGGGCAAGTCGAGGATGTCCTGGTCGTCGACGTAGGGACTGTCGAGCTCATCCCCGCCGCCGGGCTGGTTGACCTCGCGCACGTCGACCGTGGTGGAGGGAGCCGCCGGGCCCAGGCAGCGCATGCATGGGCCGACCAGCGCGGCCGAGAAGCGCAGGCGCAACGCGAGACCGCCCCCGGTCATGCGCGAGGCGTCCAGGACCGTCGGGACCGAAAGCGGCTCGACGGCGTAGGTGTCGGCCCCGAAGGTGAACGCCCCGAGCCCGGTGACGGGCTCGAGCGTCCGCCCCTCGCCCGAGGTCAGGCGCAGACGGCCGAGGTCGACGTGCTCGCTGCGCTCCGGCATGCCACCCAGGCTAGAACGGGCAGGCGGAGCGGGTCAGTCGCCCTTCTGTTCGTCGTCGTCCTTCAGCTCCCGCTTGACGATCTTCCCGGTCGCGTTGCGGGGGAGCTCGTCGAGGAAGGAGACCTCGCGCGGCACCTTGTAGCCGGCGAGGTTGGACTTGATGTAGGCCTTGAGCTCGTCCTCGTCCGCGTACTTCCCGTCGCGCAGGACAACGAACGCCTTCAGGCGCTGCCCGTACTCCTCGTCGTCGACACCGAGCACCGCGGCCTCCTCGATCGCGTCGTGGTCGGCGAGCAGGTCCTCGACCTCGCGGGGGAAGACGTTCTCGCCGCCGGAGACGATCATCTCGTCGTCCCGGCCGTCGACGAACAGCCGGCCGGCCTCGTCGAAGTGGCCGACGTCCCCGGTGGAGAGCAGGCCGTCGATCATGTCCTTGCCGCCCCCGCCGGTGTAGCCCTCGAAGGCCATCTCGTTGCCGACGAAGATCCGGCCGGTCTCCCCCGCGGCCACAAGCTTGCCCTCGGTGTCGTAGAGCCGCACGACCGTGCCGAACGGCGGCCTGCCCGCGGTGCCGGGCGCCGCGCGCATGTCCTTCGGGGTGGCGATGGTGGCCCAGGCGACCTCGGTCGAGCCGTAGAGGTTGTAGAGCACGTCGCCGAAGTGGTCCATGACGCGGATGCCGAGCTCGCCCGGGAGCGCCGAGCCGCTCGCGCCGATCACCTGGAGGCTCGAGACGTCGTACTTGTCGATCACCTCGTCGGGCAGGTCGAGCGTGCGCTGGAGCATCACCGGGACGACCGCGAGCGCGGTGCACTGATGCTCGGCGACCGCGTTCAGCATCCCCTCCGGGGTCCACTTGCGCCGCAGCACGAGCGTCGAGCTGAGCGCCATACCGAGCGTGAAGTGGGCGAAGCCCCAGGAGTGGAAGAGCGGCGCGGCGATGTGCGTGTTCTGGCGGGCGCGCAGCGGGATCTTCGAGAAGAGCGCCGCAGCCGGGGCCAGCGACTCGGGCTGCTTGCGTGAGGCCCCCTTCGGCGTGCCGGTGGTGCCGCTCGTGAGGATCACCACGCGACCCTTCTCCTTCGGTGGCTTGAGCGCCTCGGTGCGCCCGGAGGCCACGAGCTCCTCCAGCAGATGGTCGCCGTGCGGGTTCTCGCCATCACTCCAGGCGACGAAGCCCTTGCGGCTCTCCAGCGCGGCCGCGCAGAGCTCGGCGAACTCCTCGTCGTAGATGATCACGACGGGCTTCTCGCGCTCACAGACCTCCTTGATCTGCGGCCCGGCGAACATCGTGTTCAGGTAGAGCGCGTTGGCGCCGAGCTTGGAGAGCGCGACCGTGGCGTCGATGAAGCCGCGGTGGTTGCGGCACATGATCGCCACGCCGTCGCCCTCCTTCACACCCTCGTCGCGCAGCGCGTGGGCCAGGGCGTTGGAGCGCTCGTCGACCTCCTTGAAGGTGAGGGTGCCGAGCTCGTCGATGATCGCGGTGCGATCCGGGTGGCGCAGCGCGGAGGCGCGGTAGCCGGCGGCCGGGGTGGGCCCCCACTGCGCGAGGGCGAGACCGATGCCGACGAGGCGGTCGGGTCTGACCGGGCGGATGACGCCTGTCTTGGCCAGAGCCTTGACCGTGAAGAGCTGGGCGCTGATGCGATCGATGACGTTCACATCACGAATCCAATCACTAGTGCGGTGCGGTGAGGCCTGCGGGTAGCTCGCCGCGGTCGATCGCGGCGTGGATCTCACCGGCCCGGCGCGAGTTGAGGTGGACGTGACGCTGGCCGACGCTGGGCTTCTCGCACAGCAGCCCGGCGGCGAGCAGGCGCTCCCCCATCTCCGCGGCCAGCGCCCGCTCGGCCGGTGCGAAGCCGCGGGCCAGGTGGGTGAACTCGGTGTGGTACCCGCCCCACTTGCCCATGCCGTCCAGCCGCTGGAGGATCCGCCGGGCGATGCGCCGGGCCGGATCGGGGTCGTCATGGGGACGCTGCGGGCCGCGGGTGGCCGGGCCGAGGAGCGCCTCGAGCGCGTCCTCGTGGGCGTCGGCGGCGGCAGGGTCGGCGGGGCGCGCACCGAGCCTCGCCAGGTGGACGGCGACGTGCAGCGGGTGGCGCGGGTCGAGCGGGGGCCGGAAGTCGTCGGCG
>JACDAP010000243.1 GCA_013695395.1 Solirubrobacterales bacterium | reverse complement strand
TCGGCGGTGACGAGCTTCCCGCCGCGCACCAGCGGGCGGCCCCAGACGAGCGTCATCTGCGCGGACTTCCCGTTCTCCCCGCGCCAGGTGCCGATGACGTCCTCGCAGAGGTCGAGCTTCCAGTCCGGGTTCTGCTCGGCGACCTCGGCGGTGAAGTCGGCGCTCGCGTCCAGGTCGGTCGGGTCGCCGCCCTCGACGGCCGCCACGAAGGAGACGTGGCCGTAGAGCTCGTAGCCGGTCGAGGTGCGGGCGGTCGCCGGGACGTAGGTGCGCCCGCCCCAGGTGCGGTCGGGGTACCAGGTGACGTCCCCGGCCTGGCCGAGGTCCTCCCCCTCGTCGTCGATCCGCAGGCAGGCGGCGAGGAACTCCACGCGCAGGCGGTCGGCCCAGCGGCCGTAGGGGAGCTCGTCCTGGGGCGGCTCGGCGGCGAAGGCGGTGACGAAGCGGTCGGTCGGCGGCATCACGCCTGAGTCTAAGAGTCTGCGGGCTCAAAGCTCGACGAGCACGGTCACCGGGCCGTCATTCACGAGCGCGACTTCCATGTGGGCGCCGAAGCGCCCCCGCTGCGCGCCGAGCGCGTCGGCCACGCGCTCGTAGAGCGGCTCGGCGTGCGCGGGGCGCGCAGCCGCGACGTAGCTCGGCCGGGTGCCCTTGCGAGCGTCCCCGTAGAGGGTGAACTGGGAGACGACGAGCACATCGCGCGCCCCGAGCGGCTCGTTCATCCGCCCGTCCGCGGCGGGGAAGATCCGGAGCTTTGCGACCTTGTCGGCGACGCGGTCCGCGATGGCCGCGTCGTCCTCGTGCGTGATCCCGAGGAGCACGAGCAGCCCGGGGCCGATCGCGGCGATCCGCTCACCCGCGACGGTGACCGACGCCTCGGAGACCCGCTGGACGAGTGCGCGCATTGCTGGCGACGCTAGCATTGCCAGCATGGCCGCGCTCAGCATCCGGGATCTCGACGACGGCGTCCGCGACCGGCTGCGGCTCCGCGCTGCCCAGAACGGTCGCTCGATGGAGGCCGAGGTCCGGGAGATCCTCACTGAGGCGGTGGTGGGACCTCGACCGGGAGGTGATCTCATTGATGGGCTGATCGCACTTGGCGAGGAGTTCGGGGGCATCGAGCTCGACATCCCGCCGCGCGAGTTCGACGACCGTGTCGTCGACTTCGGCTGATCGTGCTCATCCTCGACACCACCGTCGCCTCAGAGCTCATCCGACCGGGCCGTGACGCCGGAGTCGATCGCTGGATGCGCAAGCAGGCTCCCGCGGCACGATGCATCACCGTGATCACCGTCGCCGAGGTCGAGTACGGCGTGCGACGTATGCCCGACGGTCAGCGGAAGGACGCGCTGGCCGACGGCGTCGCCAGGCTCTTCGCCGCCTTCACCGGGCAGATCCTCGACTTCGACCGGGAGTCTGCGGGCGCGTACGCCAGGGTCCGCGTGGAGCGTGAATCCCGGGGTCGGCCGATCTCCGTGCTCGACGCCCAGATCGGCGCGATCTGTCGCGTGCACGGTGCGACGCTCGCCACCCGGAACGTGAAGGACTTCGACGGGCTCGACCTCTCGCTCGTCAACCCCTGGGAGGCATGAGCGGGCGCAGCTCGCTCGCCGCGCGCTCTGGTAGCACCGGGTTCAGGTGGACGCCGGTGCCGAGCTCGAGCCCGCCGAGCGGGAACAGGCGCGGGAGGACGTCGACCCGCCAGCAGAAGTGCTGCGCGCCCTGCGGGGCGGTGCGGACCCACAAGGTGAGCGGCGGGGAGCCGCCGAGGAGCGCGGAGAGCGCCCGCAGGCCCCGCCGGAGCAGCCCGGCGCCGAGCACGCCCCCGTCCGCCTCGAAGCGGGGCGCGGGCGTCCGCGGGACGAGCATCAGCTGGTAGGGGACCTGGGAGGCGTAGGGCGCGAGGAGCACCGCCTCGTCGTCGTAGCCGACCAGGCGCTCGCGACCGCGCACCTCGGCCTGGACGAGGTCGCCGAGCAGATTCGATCCCTGGGTCCTGGCGGCGTAGGCGGCGCAGCGCTCCCGCTCGCG
>JACDAP010000242.1 GCA_013695395.1 Solirubrobacterales bacterium | reverse complement strand
GCTCGGTCCGCGGCGGCGACCGCGCTCCGCGGGAATCCCTTGTGCGCTGCGTCTCCGTAGTGGAGCCCGACGGCACAAGGGAGCTCGCGAGCGCTTACAGCCCCGGCGGGTGGCGGACCGTGTAGCCCGCGGTGCTGCGCATGGTCGAGGTCCAGCGCGAGCCGGTCTGGCGCTTGGCCGAGGTGTCGTAGCGGCGGCCGTTGACGACCATGTAGGCGTGCCCGGCGTTGGCGTAGATCGTCACGTAGCGCCCGGGTCCAGGGGAGCCGTAGGACATGAAGCCCGTGGAGTCGAGTGGGGCGTCGAGCTTGCCGCCGCCGTTGAGCACGTAGGACATCGAGCCGGAGCAGTCGTAGCCCGCGGCATCGAAGGAGGCGTGGCCGCCACCGTAGATGTACGGCGAGCGCGCGATGCGGTTGCCGGCGGCGATCATGCGGCGCACCGAGACCGGCAGGCCGGGCTTGGAGGAGCGCCTCGAGCCGGAGCCGGATGAGCGCAGCTTCGTGCGCTTGAGCACCGGGTGGCGCCCGCGGATGCCGAGCGCCGTCCACGTCGCGGGGCCGACGATGCCGTCGGCGGCCATGCCGCGCTTGCGCTGAAAGCGCTTGACCGCACGGTAGGTCCCGGGGCCGAAGACGCCGTCGGCACCGACGCCGAGCTTGCGCTGGAGCAGCCGCACGGACGGCCCGCGGCCGGTGACCTTGGCGCTCGTGGACGCGCGCACACTGCGCGTCCGGACGCGCTTGGCCTTGCGGGCGCGCCGGATCATGCTCCAGGTGCCCGCGCCGACGACGCCGTCGGCGGAGATCTTGTGCTTGCGCTGGAAGCGCTTGACCGCGCGGACGGTGCCGGGGCCGAAGACCCCGTCGGCGGGGCGGATCCTCAGGTGCTTCTGGAGCACCGTGACCCGTTCCCCGCGCGAGCCCTTCTTGAGCGGTTTGGCCTCGGCGGAGGCGGTGGCGAGCGACGCGGCCAGGAAGGCGGCGGCCAGGACGGAGGGGAGGCGTGAGAGCATGGTGAGGGGGCGCCTACGAGGTCAGCTGAAGGGTTGGCGAGGAGAGCTCCCGCTCCGCGATCCTCACGTCGGATCACGATTCACCCCGGCGACCGGCCTGGCCGCATTGGGTCCCCCGTCCGCTCATGACGAGCGGTTCGGCGCGGCGGCAACGTACCAGCGGGGAAACGTCAGTTGTGCAGGATCTCTTGCAACGGCAGGAACCGCACGGACTCCTGCGACGGAGGTAGCCTGCGCTCGTGCCCGAGCATCCGATCGACCGCGTCGACCTCGACGACCTCGCCGCGACCATCGCGGCCCTGGCTCCGATCGAGCGCCCGCCGTGCTCGGCGGGCGAGCGGGAGGCGGGGGAGTGGATCGCGCGGCGCCTGGAGGCGGCCGGGTGCACCGTCACCATCGACGAGGAGCAGGCCTTCGCGGAGTTCGCGCCCGCACTCGCCCAGATGACAGCGCTCGGCCTCGCCGCCGGGGCCCTCGCGTTGGCCGGCGCGCGCCGTACCGCGGCCGCGCTCGGTGCTGCCGCCTCGGCCGGCATCGCCGACGACATCTCCAACGGCCCGCGGCTCTTCCGCCGCATGACCGGGAGCACCGCGACGACCACGAACGTCGTGGCCGAGACCGGCGACCCGCAGGGGGAGCGCACCCTCGTCGTCCTGGCCCACCACGACGCCGCCCCGAGCGGGCACATCTTCGACCCGAGCGGCCAGCAGGCGTTCGGTGAGCGCTTCCCGGGGATCATCGAGCGGATGGACACGTCGCTGCCGCTCTGGTTCCCGGTCGCCGCGGGGCCGGCGATCGTCGGGTTCGGGGCCCGGAAGCGCTCGACCCGGCTGCTCGCGCTCGGGGCGCTCCTGAGCGCCGGCTCGACCGCTGCCTTCGCCGACATCGCACGTAGCCCGATCGTGCCGGGGGCGAACGACAACCTGACCGCCGTCGCCGGGATCGTCGCGCTGGCCGAGGCGTTCCGCGACCGTCCGGTGCCCGGCCTGCGGGTGCTGCTCGTCTCCGCCGGGGCGGAGGAGGCGCTCCAAGGCGGTATGCGCGCCTTCGCCGCGCGCCACTTCCCGCGGCTCGACCGGGACCGCACCTGGTTCCTGAACCTGGAGACCGTCGGCTCCGCGCGGCTCGTGCTGCTCGAGGGGGAGGGGCCGCTCGTGATGGAGGACTACACGCGCCTCGAGTTCCGCAACCTCGTCGCCGACACCGCCCGCGCGGCGAAGATCACGCTGCGCCGCGGCATGCGCTCCCGGGCCTCGACCGATTCCGTCATCGCCTCACGCGCCGGCTATCCGACCGCGACCCTCGTCTCGATCGACCGGCACAAGGAGCTCGCCAACTACCACCAGATGAGCGACACGGCCGAGAACGTGAACCTCACGACCGTCGCCAAGGCGGTCGCACTGACCGAGCTCGTCGCCCGCGAGATCGTCCAGCTGCGCTGATCAGCGCTTCGACGCGACGAAGCGCCCCACGAGCGCCAGCATCAGGCCGGCGGGGCCGGTGAGGCGAAACTCCGCGCGGTGGCGCCAGGCCGTCCCGAGGCGGGCGCCCGCGGAGGCGTGCGGGTCGCAGACGGCCTCCAGGAACGCCTCGGTCTCGAGCGCCGGCCGGACCTCCCAGCGCACCCGGGCGTCCCCGGCCATCGCGTGGGGGGTCCCGGCGGGGATCTCGAGGACGTCACCGGCGGTGAGTCGCTGCCGCCGACGCCCCACCCGCACGGCGAGCTCGCCCTCGAGCACCTCGAAGCGCTCGCTCTGCGCCGGGTGCTTGTGCAGGGGCGGGCGGCGACCCTGCGGCTTGTAGGTCGACTCCAGCTGGAGCAGCTCCCCGTCGGTCTCGGTACTCGTCCTGACGAACGTGATCGTCTGCCCGCTGGTCGGGTCGGTGATGGTCAGTCCGGGACGCGCCATGGTTGCGGAGCCTAGGCTCTCGAACTCATGCGCCAGCAGCTGCGACCCCTCTTCGACCGCATCGTCCTCAAGGAGCTCGACCCCGCGCGGATGCGCCGCTCCGGCCTGGTCGTTCCCGAGGGCAGCAACGAGCCGCCGCCCCAGCAGGGGATCGTGCTCGCCGTCGGGCCCGGCCTCGACTGGTGGGCGCAGGCGGGCCTCAAGATGCCCGTCGATCCCGGCGACCACGTCGTC
>JACDAP010000235.1 GCA_013695395.1 Solirubrobacterales bacterium | reverse complement strand
GTCGTCGTTCCTTTTCCGGGCGCGGCAGTCGCAGCCTCGCGCGAGCGGGTGGAGCCGGAGGGGTGGGACGATCCTCGTCGTCTCCGCTCCGGGAGCGCAGCACGGGTCCTGCGATGATCTAGGGGTGCCCGCCGCGCGCCTGTCCATCGCCCAGGTCACCCCGTTCGCCTGGGAGTCGGGCCATGAGGTCAACGAGCAGATCCGCCGCACCGCCGAGCTGCTCGCCCAGCGCGGGCACGCCGTCACCATCGCTGCACCGTCACTCGACGAGGAGCTCGTCCGCCGCTCGCGGGAGCGGATCCGGGAGGGCCGAGCGGACGCCGAAGCGGGGAACGTCGCGCTCGTCGCCGTGGGTGAGCTCGTCGCGCCTGCCGTCGGATCCCGGCGACGCGCCACCCTCCCCATCGACGTTGCGCGGACCGTCGAGGAACTGCTCGGCGGCGCCCACTTCGACCTCTGCCACGTCCACGAGCCGTTCGCCCCGTCGGTGGCCTCCTCGGCGCTGCGGCACTCCCGGGCGCTCAACGTCGGAACCTTCCACGCGCCGATCGAGCGACTCATCGCCACGCAGGTCGCGCGCAAGCTCACCGACCTGGTCTTCGGGCGGCTCGACGGGCGGCTCGCGAGCTTCGCGGTCACCGCCGAGCTGCTGCGCCGGCACTTCCCCGCCGACTACACCGTCATCACGCCCGGGGCCGAGCCGTCGCCTCGGGCGGCACGCGGGCCGCGGACCGTGATCGCGTTCGTGGACGGCGAGGAGGAGCGCGGCGCGCTGCGGACCTTCCTGCGCGGCCTGCGCTCGCTCGAGGAGGGGCTCGACTGGGAGGCTCGCGTGCTCTCCGATCGCGGGCAGTCGGCGCTCACGGCGGTCTCAGCGGCGCTGCAGGAGCGCGTCTCGGTGCTCGACCCCTCGAGCGTCACGGAGAGCGCACTGCTCGCCGAGGCCGACGTGCTCGTGCTCGGCTCCGACGGCGCCGCCCCGGCTCCGGGGCTGATCCTGCGGGCCATCGCGGCGGGGGCGGTCCCGGTGGCGACCTCGCTGGCGGTCTACGAGGAGGTCACCGGGGAGGGGGAGCAGGCGCTGCTCTACGGCGCGCGGGAGACCGCGGTGCTCAGTGCGCACCTCACGCGCCTGCTCGCCGAGCCGGGGCTCCGCACGCGGCTCGTGGAGGCGGGCGCCCCGACGCGAGCACGGCTCGGGTTCGACCGGCTCACCGACGAGCTCGAGGCCGTCTACACCTCCCTGGCCGCGCGCCGCCACGACCCGGCGCCCCGTCCTCGGGTCGCGCGGCGACTGGCCGAGCGGCCCCGGATCGACGTCGACCTGCACATGCACACCGACCACTCGATGGACTGCGCCACGCCGGTCGAGGTGCTGCTGGCCACGGCCCGGGACCAGGGGCTCGGAGCGATCGCGGTGACCGACCACAACGTGATCTCCGGAGCGCTCGAGGCGCAGGCCAAGGCCGCCAAGTACGGGGTGAAGGTGATTGTCGGCGAGGAGGTCAAGACCAAGTCGCAGGGCGAGGTCATCGGGCTCTTCCTCACCGAGCTGATCCCGCGCGGGATGTCCATGGAGGCGACGGTCGCGGAGATCAAGCGGCAGGGCGGGATCGTCTACGTGCCCCATCCGTTCGACCGGATGCACTCGGTCCCCGACTACGAGCACCTGCTCACGATCCTCGACGACATCGACGCGATCGAGATCTACAACCCGCGCGTGGCGATCGGCTCGTTCAACGAGGAGGCCGAGCGCTTCGCCGCGAAGTACCGAATCGTCGCGGGGGCGGGCTCGGACGCGCACGTAGCACCGGGCCTCGGCTCGGTCCGCAACCGGATGCCGGACTTCGACGGGCCCGAGGAGTTCCTCGAGGCGTTGCGGGTCGCCGAGATCCAGACCAAGCCGAGCTCACTGCTCTACGTACAGGCGCTGAAGTTCCTGGAGACGAAGGCGATGCCGTCGGGAGCGCGCGAGGCCCGCCGGGAGCGCCGGGTGCGGAGGGCCACGCGCAAGGGGTGATGCAGTCGCAGGGGAACGAGCCGGGCCGGCCGAAACCCTCGGCGATGCCCGCCACCGACGACGAGATCCGCGAGAAGTACCTCGAGCGCGCGATCCGCGAGCTGAACCTCCTCAACCACGACATCCACGACTGCCCGCACTGCCCGCGCGGCAGCCTGATGCCGGTCCTGGGCTCCGGACACCCGCAGGCCGACATCGTGCTGCTCAAGCACGACCCGTCGCTCGCCGAGATCGAGGAGGGCGTCGCGTTCTACGGCCGGTCGGGAACGGCGGTCATGAAGTCGCTCAAGCGGCTCGGGATCGATCCGCTTGCGGTCTACGGGACGCTCTGCGCGAAGTGCCCGGTCTCCGACCCGTCGCTCGCCGCCGGGGAGTGCGTCGGGCGGCTCACGCTCGAGCTCGCGATCGTGCAGCCGAAGATCGTCGTCGTGATGGGCGAGCCCGCGCTCGAGGCGCTCAACGAGCTCTCGCTGCCGCTCGCGCGTGAGCTCGCCGCCCGGCCGGGGGAGCTGCAGGAGCTCACGCCGTCCACGCGCGCGCTCTTCACCCCGGACATCGACACCTCGCTCGACGAGGAGTCGGCCAAACGCGCCTTCTGGGCCGCCTTTCGCGTGCTCGGCGACTGGTACGCCGAGCTGCCGCCGTACTGAGATGGCGACGGCCGCGGACCTGGCTCGGGGACCACGCGCTCCGGGGCGGCGCCGCGCGTGATGGTTCCCGCGCTCCTGGCCGCACTCGGCGGCGGGCTGCTCACCGCGATCCTGAACCTCGCGGGGTTGCGCGTGGGCGCGACCCCGGCCGAGCTCGTGCTCTGGGCCGCTGTGGGTGTCCTCTTCGCCCGGATCTTCCGCATCGGCGGCCTCGTGCTCGCGGTGCCGCTGCTGCTCGCGGGGATCGAGCTGGCGGCGGGCGGCGGCGGGATGAGCGGCCCGGCGGAGGCGGGCGACCCGCTGACGCTTGCGTTCCCCGGAGAGCGCCGGCTCGCCCTCGACGAGCTCGTCTTCGCCGCCGCGTACGGGGCGTGGGCGTGGACGTTCGGACTCCGGTGGCGGGTGACGTGTGGGCTGCTCGTCGTCGTCCTGCTCGCCTCGCTGCTGCGTGACTCGGCCCTGCCCGCGCTCACGCTGCTCGCGGTCGCACTGCTGCTCCCGAACGTCGACCGCTTGGGCGGGCTGCTGCGAGAGGAGTGACGGCGCGCTGCCCGGCGCGGCCCCAGCGAGCTGGCGCGTCCCGGGGTGTGAGCACCAGAGCTTCATATGGGAGCTCTCATGCTCACACCCCTCCCCAGGGCGTCAGCCCATCTCGACGACCACCTTGCCGAGCTTGCCGCCCGCGGTGAAGTGCTTGTAGGCCTGCGCCACCTGATCGAGCGGGAACGTCTCGGCGAGCGGCACGCTGAGCGACCCGTCGACGAAGCCGGGGAGCACCTGAGCCTCGAGCGCTCGCGCGGTGGCGGCCTTCTCCTCGAGCGGACGCGCCCGAAGGGTGGAGGCCCGCAGCGTCCCCCGCTTGCCCATCAGCACGAGCAGGTTGATCTCGGCCTTGGCGCCCGCACCGACCCCGATGACGACGATCCGGCCGCCGGTCGCGAGCGCCTTCAGGTTCGCGCTCAGGTTGGGCGCTCCGACGAGCTCGAGGATGACGTCGAACGGACCGTGCTCCTCGAACCCCTCGGGGTCGAGCACCTCGTGCGCGCCGAGCGCGGCGACATCGTCGCGCCGCTCCTGCGAGCGGACCGTCGCGGTGACGTGCGCGCCGCAGCGACGGCCGAGCTGGACCGCCGCGGTGCCGACCCCACCGGCCGCGCCGTGCACGAGCAGCCGCTCCCCCGGCTTCAGCAGCCCCTGTGTGAAGACCGCGTCGTGCGCGGTGGTGAAGACCTCCGGCAGCCCGCCCGCCGCAGCCCAGTCGAGCCCTTCGGGGACGGGCATGAGCTGGCGCTCGTGGACCGCGCAGAGCTCGGCCTGTCCACCGCCCCCGACGATCCCCATGACGCGGTCGCCGACCGCGAAGCGCTCCGCGGCGTCACCGACCGCCGCGACCTCGCCGGCGAGCTCGAGGCCCGGGATGTCCGCGGGGGAGCCGGGGGGCGCGGGATACTTCCCGGCGCGCTGCATGATGTCGGCGCCGTTGAGGCCGGCGGCACGGATGCGCACGAGCACCTCACCGGCCCCCGGCGTCGGGTCGGGGTGGTCCTCCACGCCAACTTGCTTCTCACGGATCGTCGCGGCACGCATGCAGCGCAGGCTACGGGTCGGCACTCCGGTGAGCGAGAAGAACGACCTCGAGCAGGGGCTCAGGCGTCGGTGGCGAGACCGTCGCCGCGGGCGGTCTTGATGTCGTCGTCGGTGTCGCTCATGGCCTGTCCCTCCCCGTTCGCGTGTCGCGGCACTCCTCGCCCGGTCGGTTACCGCCCGATGACGGACGATCGGACCGGCCGTGAAGGCGAGGATCCGCGACTACCCTGGAGGCATGTTCCTGTTCGGCAAGAAGACGGAGATGGTCGCGGAAGAGGACGCCTTACCGGGCCGCTCGAACCCGCTGCCGCTCACCAACACCCACGCCGTGTTCGGCACGCCGCTGAAGGGTCCGTTCCCGGAGGGCCTCGAGGTCGCCGAGTTCGGCATGGGCTGCTTCTGGGGCGCCGAGCGTGCCTTCTGGAAGCTCGACGGCGTCTACACGACCGCGGTCGGCTATTCGGGGGGCTACACGCCGAACCCGACCTACGAGGAGACCTGCACGAACAAGACCGGGCACGCCGAGACCGTGCTCGTCGTCTTCGACCCGCAGACGCGCTCCTACGAGGACCTCTTGAAGACGTTCTGGGAGGTCCACGACCCGACCCAGCAGATGCGCCAGGGCAACGACGTCGGCACGACCTACCGCTCGGCGATCTACACGCACTCGGACGAGCAGCTGAAGGCCGCCGAGGCCTCGCGGGACATGTACCAGGAGCGGCTGACCGCGGCCCACCACGACGAGATCGCGACCGAGATCAAGCCGGCCAGCGAGTTCTACTACGCCGAGGACCACCACCAGCAGTACCTCCACAAGGTCCCGAACGGCTACTGCTCGATGAGCGGAACGGGCGTCTCCTGCCCGATCGGACTCTCCGCCGCGTAGCGGGGCGCAGAGCGGCGTCCGTGCCGCCGACGAGGCGTACCCTCGGCCGATGAGCTCGCTCCCGGCCGAGGGCTACCGCCTCCCGAACATCTCCCCGAAGGCGTACGAGCACCCCGCCGACCGCGCAGCCTCGGCGGCGCTTGCGGCCGTTCCGTACCTCGACGTCGCCGTGCGCAAGCTGATCGAGCTCGGCTACGAGCGCGCGCTGCGCCAGAGCTACCTGGGCTCCTCGGTCCGCCTGGCCGACGACCAGCTCGGCCACATCCACACGCTCCACCGCGCCTGCTACGTCACGCTCGACATGGAGCCGGTGCCGGACCTCTACATGACCCAGATGCCGGTCCCGAACGCCATGGCGATCGGCTCGGCCAAGCCCATCGTCGTCCTCGGCTCCTCGACGGTCGGACTGCTCGAGGGAGAGGAGCTGCGCGCCGTCCTCGCGCACGAGGCGGGCCACATCCTGTCCGACCACGTGCTCTACCGCACGGCGCTCATCATCCTGCTGCGGATGGGCCAGAGCGCCCGGATCCCGATCCCACTGCTGCCCGTCCGCGCGGCGCTGCTCGAATGGTTCCGGGCCAGCGAGCTGACCTGCGACCGCGCGGCGGCGCTCGTCACGCGGGACCCGATGGCGGTGGCCCGAACCTTGATGGCGATCTCCGCCGGGGCGCCGGCGAAGGACCTGAACGTCGACGCGTTCATGCGCCAGGGCCAGGAGTACACCGAGGGCGGGACCGGCGTCGAGAAGGTCTCGCGGCTCTTCCTCGACCTGAACGTGACGCACGCCCTCCCGGTCAAGCGGACCAGGGAACTGATGGACTGGGTGCGCGGCGGCGAGTACGACCGCATCGTCGGCGGCGACTACCTCACCCGCGACCAGGCGTTCACGGCACGGGCCGAGGCCGGTGGAGCCGCCGAGCACTACACCGAGAAGATCGGCGACCTGTTCAAGGACGCGGGTGACTCGCTGCAGGACGTGGGCTCGAAGCTCGGAGACTGGCTGCGCGGAAGCCAGAGGTAGCCGCAGTGGCACGAGCAGCTCCGCGAGGCGGGCCGTGAGGCCGGACTGTCGCAGCGCGCCCTCGCCGCGAGGATCTCGACCTCCCAGGCCACGATCAGCGCGTACGAGAGCGGCCGCAAGCAGCCGTCGGTCGTGGTGCTCGAGCGCCTGGACGTCAACGTGTTCGTCCCCTCCCTGGAGGCGGAGCGAGTGCTGGCGGGCTGCGAGCGGTCGCGGGCTCGTGAACGCCGCTTAGCGCGTGCGTGGCGGACGAGCGGCAGCGCGGCTCCTGGGGCGCCGCACTCGACGGGCAAGCCCCGGTCGCGCTCAACCGGTGCGCTCGAGCAGCGCCACGCACTCGATGTGCGGAGTCTGCGGGAACATGTCGACCGGGCGGACCTTCTTCAGGGTCCACCCCGCTTCGACGAGCTGCGCCGCGTTCGGGGCGAGCGTCGTCGGGTTGCAGGAGACGTAGACGATCCGCTTGGGGCTCGCCTCGATGATGCGGCGCACGACCTTCTGCGAGAGGCCCGCACGCGGCGGGTCGACCACGAGGACGTCGGGCTTCCCCGCGGTCTCGACGAGCTCACGGAGCGCCAGCCGCACGTCGCCGGCGAAGAAGCTCGCGTTCTCGATCTCGTTGCGGCGTGCGTTGTTGATCGCGTCGGCGATCGCGGGCTCGATGATCTCGAGGCCCCACACCTCCCCGGCCTTCCTCGCCAGCGAGAGGCCGATCGTCCCGATGCCGCAGAACAGGTCGTATACGCGCTCCCATCCTTGGAGGTCCGCGTACTCGGCGGCGACCGCGTAGAGCTTCTCGGCCTGCTCGGTGTTCGTCTGGAAGAACGCCTCGGGGCTGATCGCGAACTCGAGACCTGACAGCTCTTCGGTGATGCTCTCGCGCCCGGCGACGAGCTCGGAGTAGCCACCGGTAGTCGTCTCCCCGACCTGGTCCATCTGGGTCCAGACGAGCGAGGTCGCCTCGATCGCGGACGCGAAGGCTTCGGTGTCGAGCTCGCCACGCGAGGTGACCAGGCGGATCTGCACCTCGCCCGTCCGCCGCGCCTCGCGGAGCACGAGGTTGCGCAGGAAGCCCGTCTGGGACCGCCGGTCGTAGGCGCCGAGCCCCTGCCTACGACAGAACGCGAGCACCTCCTCGCGGGCGCGGGCGAGCCGGTCGGAGCCGAGCAGTGAGACCCCGTCGACGATGTCCTCCCACGAACCGGCCGCGTGGAAGCCACAGACGAGCGAGCCGTCCGGCGCGGTCCCGAACGAGTACTCGAGCTTGTTGCGGTAGCCCCACTGCGCCTCCGCCGCGATGATCGGCTCGCTGACGAATCCCTCGAGATGCCCGATCCGGGTGAGCGCCTCGGTGACCTGCTCGGCCTTGATGGCGAGCTGCTGCTCGTAGGGGAGCACCTGCCAGGAGACGCCGGGGTGCGACGCCCGCGGTTCGATCCGGTCGGGGCTCGGGGTGACTACCTCGAGTAACTTCGCCTCGCCGTAGGAGCGCTTGCGCTTGATGACCTCCACGCGGACGGTGTCCCCCGGAAGCGTCCCCGCGACGAAGATGACGTAGCCGTTGTGGCGGGCGATCCCGTTGCCGCCGTAGGCGAGGCGGTCGATCGTCACCTCGAGCTTCTGCCCGCGCTCGGGACGGGGCGGGCGCGCGGTGGTGTCGACGTGGGGCGCGAGGCTGTCCATACGGGTCAGGATGGCAGCACCCGGACGAGGCGCCATCGGCGTCCGGGCGAAGATGCCGCGCCCGATGTCCTGCCCGGCCTCAGCCGAGCGCCTTCTCCACCGCTCGCAGAACGGTCTTGCGCGCGGCGTTCGCCTGTTCGTGATCACGGACCTTGCGCAGCTCGGTGGGCGTGAGCTCCTTCAGGCGGGCGGTGACCTGCGCGGCGGTCAGCTCGTCGTAGCCGAGGATCGGGAACACGGTGCCGAGTCCCGCTGCGCGGCGGGCCCGGTCGACCTCGCGCAGCACGCGCTCGCTCGACCCCTTGACGGCGCCCTTCGTGATCGAGCGCGCGGAGTCGAGGTCGCCGCGGCCGCGACCGAGCAGCTGCTCGAGGTCGGCGACCAGGTCGGCGGTCTGCTGGCGGCCGGCGCGAACGAGGCCCCGGCTCAGCTCCTCGGCGTCGCGCCGGGTCATGCGCCCGCGGCTGACCGCGTCGTCGACCGACTCCTGGAGGCGCTGCGCGGTGAGCACCACTCCACCGGCGAGCAGGTCACGGAGCGAGGCGAGGTTGGCGAGCACCGCCTCGTCACGGGCGGCGGCGGACGTCGGGTCGGGAGCGGCGGCGGGCTCGGCGGCGGGACGGGTGGCGGCGGGCGTTGCGCGCGCGTTCTTCGCAGCGGGCTTGCGGGACGGCGACATGGCCGCAGAACGTATCGCGAGCGCACCCCGACGGGAGCGACCCCGCACGGCGGGTGCGCCAGGCCCCTATGCTGGAAGCTCGACGAGGCCCAACTCGGTGGTGCAAGCCGCCGGGAATTTCTCATGGCCCAGGCATTATTTAACGTCCTGGGACTCTGTCAGCCATGGTGGTCTCCGATCGGACAGTGATGGGCCGGTGCAGTAGGGGCCGGCCTTAGCTGTTTCCGGGGCCACCTCAGCAGCCGGTGGCCGCGGAGAGCGCGACGCAGACCTCGCGCATGCGAGCATCGGAGAGCGTCGTGATCCGGCGGGTGCACAGACGGATCGGAATGAGCTGGAGGTTGTCGAGCCCGAGACAGCACGCCCGCGGCATCCCGTCGCGCCGGGCGAGCGGCACCTCCGTGCGAATCCCGCGAACAATCCTGCTCGCCGGGACCGCAAGCACCTCGTTGAGGACCGGAATGGCCTCGTCCCGTGTCAGCACGAGGTAGGGCCTCGCTTTGGCGTCGGGCTCCTCATACCACCAGACCTCCCCGCGCCTCACCATTCGTCGACCCCGGCGGCCTCTTCCTCAGCGTCGAGGCGGAGGGCCAGTCGACGCCGAGCGCTCGCCGCGAGATCCAGCGGATTCCCCCACTCGTCCGGCGTCCCCTGCGGGATTCGCCGGTACCCCTCGGCGATCTGCTCGCCGATGAGGTCTCGCCCCTGCTCGTCGAGTCCGGTGACAACGAGCTCGCGGATGAGCGCGGAGCGGGAGATTCCGCGGTCGCCGGCGGTCGCGTCGAGCCGCTCGACCAGCTCGTCGTTGAGCTGCACCATCGTCTGGGTGCGGGCCATAGCCCTATGGTAGCCCTATTGCTCGGGCGCGATCAACAGCTCGAGGAGCGCCTTCTGGGCGTGGCGACGGTTCTCCGCCTGGTCCCAGATCCGCTGACGGTCGCCGTAGAGCACCTCGGCGGTGATCTCCTCGCCCGGGTGCGCGGGCAGGCAGTGCAGGGCGATCACGTCGGGGGCCGCGAGGTCGAGGAGCGCGTCGTCGACCCGGTAGGGGCCGAGCGCGGCGCGGCGGGCGTCGGCGGTCTCCTCGTCGCCCATGGAAACCCAGACGTCGGTGTAGACCGCGTGGGCGCCCGCGACGGCCTCGGCCGGATCGCGGGTGAGCTGCGCGCCGGCCACGGGCTCGAGCTCGTACCCCCCCGGCGAGGCGATCGCGACCTCGACGCCTGCCATCGCGCCCAGGATGGCCAGGGAACGGGCCATGTTGTTGCCGTCCCCCACGTAGGCGAGCTTGCGACCCTCGATCGCCCCGAAGGCCTCGCGCAGCGTGAGCAGGTCGGCGAGTACCTGGCAGGGGTGGTGATCGTCGGTGAGCATGTTGATCACGGGGATCGTGCCCTCGGCCGCGAGCTCCTCGATCAGCGCATGGGG
>JACDAP010000228.1 GCA_013695395.1 Solirubrobacterales bacterium | reverse complement strand
GGTCTGGTCACAGATCCCGCGCTTGAACTGGCACACGCACTCCTTCCCGGCGTAGGCGGCGGCAGGCATGGTCTTCTCCACGATAGAAGTTGCACCCCGAAGGGATCTCGTGCGTACTACGGACGTGAACCCCGACCGGTACTTCTCCGACGACGCCATGATCCGCCGCGTGCTCGGTGAGTACGCGGTCGCGCTCTCGGGGCCGCGGGCACTCCTGATGATGGCCGCCCACCCCGTTGCCTTCGAGGGCTTCTTCATGTCGACCGGCGCGCTTGACGACCCGTACGCGCGGCTGCAGCGCACGGCCGTCGTCATGGACGAGATCGCCTGGGGCTCCAAGAAGAAGGCCGACGCGTTCACCGCCCGGGTCCGCACGGCCCACGCGACGGTGCGCGGGACGATCCCCGCCGACGCCGGTCCCTACCCGGCGGGCACCCCGTACGCGGCCGACGACCCGGATCTGCTGCTGTGGGTCCTCGCCTGCCTGGTCGACGCCGCCGACCTCCTCTACCGCGGCTACGTCGGCCCGCTCACCCGCGACGAGCGCGACGGGCTCTGGCAGGACTACCGGGTGGTCGGCGAGTGCTTCGGGCTGCGCCCCGATGCGATGCCGGCCGACATCGAGGCCTTCGACGCCTACATCGCCGAGACCACAGCGTCGCTGTGGGTGACCCCGCAGGCCCGGGAGCTCGGCCGCCGGATCGTGCTCGAGGTGCCCGTCCCCCGCGCCGCTGTGCCGCTGCGCGAGGCCGTCAACCAGATGACGGTCGGGCTGCTTCCCGCGCGGGTGCGCAAGGGCTACGGCCTGCGCTGGGACCCCGCGCGCTCGCTGGCGCTGCGCGCCAACCAGGAGTACGTGCGCCGCTTCGTCCTCCCGCTGCTGCCGAGCCGGGTGCGGAAGGTCCCGAGCGCGCGGACCGGGCAGCCGCTCGGCGCAAGACTTGCCGCCTGAGGGGGCGCTCGCCGGGCGACTGGCGGCGCTGCCGGGCGATCTTTCCCGCCACCCTGACGGGAAAGGTCGCCCGCCAGTTCATCCCGGCTGCGGCACGTCGATCGTCACCGTGTCCCCGCCGAAGCCGTTCTGCTGGTCGCGGCCCTCGACCGTGATCTGCTTGACGTCGTCCGGGATCTCGAGGCCGGTCTGCTCGCGGGTGAACGGCTGCTCGGAGGCGTGGTCGTGGGCGAGCATGTGCTCGCCGAGCACGTCCTCGGTCCCGGCGGCGAGCACGCGCCAGCCGTCGGCGTAGCGCTCGGGGGAGTCGTACGGGCTCGAGACCGTGACGGCGAGCGTGTAGGCGTCGCCGGACGGCGTGAGCTCCGCCTTCCTGACGTCGGGGAACTTCTCGTCGTCCGAGTCCCCGGTCGACGGGGCCGCCGCACCGCCGCTCGGGTCGCTCGCCGCGGGCGCGGCCGCGGGCGAGGAGGTGGTCGGCGCGGTCGCAGAGCCGGTCGCGGGGGCTTTGCCGTCGTCCTCGCCGCATCCGGCGGCGAGGAGCAGCGCGGCGGTGCTCAGCACGGTGGCGGCGATTCGAACCATGGTGTGCGTGTTCCCGGAGGACGGCCCGTGACGCATTACGCGTGGGTGAACCCGGCTCAGCGGCGGCGCATCGTCTGCAGCCCGCGCGCCGCGACCCGGAGTATCGGGATGGCCCCGCCGCGCAGCCCCCGCTCCCGGTCGGCGTCACGGGCAGAGCGCAGCTCGCCCACCGCGCGCCCCGCCCGGACCTTGGTCGCGTCGTAGGGGAACCACCAGAACGGGCGGCCGGCGGGCGGATCCCACGTGACGACCTTCGATTCGGCGGCCGTTCGCAACGCGATCGCCCCGCGCGCCCGGCCGAAACCCGAGCCGCCGACGCCGCCCCAGGGAAGCTGCGGCGCGGAGCGGGAGACGAGGTGATCGTTCATCCACACCATCCCGACCCGCAGCTCCCGCGCGATCCGCGCGCCCTTGAAGCGATCGGTGGTCCACACCGACGCCCCGAGCCCGAGGTCGCAGTCGTTCGCGCCCGCGATCGCCTCGGCCTCGCTCTCGACGGCGTGGACGGCGAGCACCGGGCCGGGCACCTCCTCGCGAGCCAGGCGCATCGCGCTCGTGACCCCGGTGAGGACCGCCGGCGCGAAGCAGGCGCCCGCGACCCCGTCGACCTCGACGGGCCCCCCGCAGTGGAGCATCGCCCCCTGCGCGACGGCCTCCTCGACGAGCGCCTGCACCCGGTCCCGGCGGGCAGGGTCGACGAGCGGGCCGATCGCCGTGGCCGGGTCGCGCGGGTCGCCCACCGGG
>JACDAP010000225.1 GCA_013695395.1 Solirubrobacterales bacterium | reverse complement strand
TGCCTGCTCGGCCTCCGCCACCGCGTCCTGCCGGTCGGCCTCGGCGTGGGCGGCCTCGTTGGCCGCGTCCTCGAGGTCGGAGTCCTGCTCCTCGGCGAGCTCGTCGGGGTCGACGTCAGCGACCGGTGCGGCGCGCGTCGAGCCCGTCTGCGCGCAGGCATCCTCGAGCCCGCCGTCATCGAGGAGGTCATCTCCCGCCTCGGACCGCGCGCTGTCGCCGTCATCTGCAGCCGCGGCAGGGGGGCCGGAGGCGTCGGTCGACTGTGCCGTAGCGGTGCCGCCGAGGCAGACCAGGAGTCCGGCGAGCAGGGCGACGAGGCGGAACGGGCCCATGCTCACGTTCTCGACGGGCGATCCCCGAGCTTGAGCGGAGCCCGGAAAGGCTCGACAGAACTACTGGCCGCGGCGGCCGACGACGTACAGCGCGGTGCGGATGAGGATCTTCACGTCGGACCAGAGCGACCAGCCGGCCACGTAGAGGTAGTCGATCTTCACCATCTCGCTGAGCGGCACCCGCGCCGAGCCGGCGATCTGCCACTGCCCGGTCATCCCCGGAGTGAGCTGGAGGCGCTGGCGGTCGGAGCCGACGATCCTGACGTCCTCGTCGGCGATGAGCGGCCGCGGGCCGACGAGGCTCATCTCCCCGCGCATGACGTTGAACAGCTGGGGCAGCTCGTCGAGGGAGGCCCGCCGCAGGAACGCACCGACGCGGGTGATCCGGGGATCGTCGGCGATCTTGAACAGGCCGTCCTGCGCCTCGTTGAGGTGGGAGAGCGCCTCACGCTGCGTGTCGGCGCCTTCGACCATGGAGCGGAACTTGATGATCTGGAAGGTGCGGCCGCCCTGACCGATTCGGGGCTGCCGGAAGAAGACGGGTCCGCGGCTGTCGAGCTTGACGGCCACCGCGATGGCGAGCATGAGCGGAGCGGTCAGGGCGACGATCAGCCCGCCGAGCACGACGTCGAGCGCTCGCTTGATGAGGTGCGAGGACTTGGTCAGCCCGAAGCGGCGCACGCCGAGCAGGGTCATGCCCGAGAGCGAGTCGAACTCCACGGCCGTTCCCACGACATCGAGGACGCCGGGTAGCAGCGAGACGCGCAGGCCGGTCGCCTTCGCGGCCTTGATCACGTGGACCGCTTCCGGCGAGACGGTCGCCCCGTCGCCGGGAGCGACGATCAGCCGGTGCGCGCCCAGGCGTGTGGCCTGGGCGGACATCTCGTCGAGGTTGTCGACGACGTGCTCGAAGGGCACCGAGCCGACGAGCTCGACGTGCGCGTCGGCTTCGAGCTTCTCCCGCAGGCGGGAAAGCACGACCGCGTCACCGACGACCATCACGCGCTCGACGCTCGCGAGGTGGGCGGCGGCCCGCCGCGCCCCCGCTCGCGCGATGGCCAGGCTGGCGGTCAGGACCATCCACAGCGCCAGCGCCTGGCCTTGGCCGAGCGTTCCGGCGAGGATCTGGGGGGAGAGCAGCCAGATGACGAAGGCGGTGAGTGTCGCCAGCTGGAACAGCCGCGGCAGCTCATCCACGGTGCTCTTGCGCAGCAGGAGCTCGTCACGGTCGTAGAGGCCGGTGAGCTTCGCGCCGCCGACGACCAGCACCGGTATCACCAGGGTCAGGGGCTTGAGGAGATCCTCGCCGAGCAGGACCACGGAGACGTAGAGCGCGACGAGCGTGGCAACGACGTCCGCGACGAGCAGCCCGCGCCGGTAGATGGTCTCGCGCACGCGGATGGCGGTGACCCCGTCGGCCTCCGCGGCCTGCACGCGAGCCGTCCGCGGGAGACCCGGCAGTGAGCGGGTCGTCTCCGGTAGCAGTGGGGAGGTTGTCTCTGGCACTCGACGGTGAGCTGCGCGGGTTTCCGGCCGAACGGCGTTCACGACCCTACGGGCAGAATCGCGCGCTGTCTACGGAGTTTCGGCGGATCGAGGCCGAACCTTAATCCCGCCAAGCGGATGTTGCCCCGCGTCTCGCCCCACTTGTCAGGCTTCGGACAGGACGCCCCGCAACCACGCCGCGGTCTGCCGGATCCCGTCCCGATCGGAGATCTTCGCCTCCCACCCGAGGAGCTCCCGCGCCTTCGAGACGTCCGGCCAGCGCCGGACCACGTCGACCGGGTAGGTCGGCAGGTGCTCGAGGGCGAACTCCTCCGGCGGGCGCCCGCACTCCTCCCAGATGATCCGGGCCAACTCGGCGACCGTCCGCTCGTCCCCCGCGGAGATGTTGAAGTCCTCGTTGCGGGCGGCCTCGGCGCCGGTCGCCACGACGATCCCGTCGGCGATGTCGTCGATGTGGGTCAGGGTGCGCGTCTGCGACCCGTCCCCGAAGATCGGCAGGGCTGCGCCGGGCGCGAGCGCGAGGCACTTCTTGATCACGTCGGGGACCATGTGGGCGATCCCGGGCTCGTCCTCGGGCATCTCACCCGGGCCGTACGCGTTGAACGGCCGGCAGATCGTGTACTCGAGCCCGTGCTCGGCGTGCGCGGCCTTCACGTACACCTCGCCCGTGAGCTTGGAGAACCCGTAGGCCGAGACCGGGATCGGCGTCTCGAGGATGTGGCTCTCGGGCGTCGGGTAGACGGTCGCGCGCTCGAAGACCATCGAGCTCGACACGTAGGTGAAGCGTTCGACGTCGCAGTCGAGCGCGGCCCGCACGACCCCGTTGTAGAGGGCGTTGTTCACCTCGGTGAGCGTGTGGGGCAGCTTGTGGAAGTTCCCGATCCCCCCGACGATGGCGGCGAGGTGGATCACGTGGGAGCAGCCGCGGGTGGCCTTCGTGGCCTCGTCGAGCTCGCGCAGGTCGCCTTCGTGGATCTCGCAGCCCTCGCGCATCCAGTCCGGCGCGCGACGCTGGTCGGAGACGCGCACCTCCCAGGCCGGATCTCCGAGGAGGCGACGGACGACGGCGGCGCCGATCGTACCGGCGCCCCCGGTGACAAGCACGCGGTTCATGGCCCGGACCGTATCGACCTGCCCCGGAACGACGACGGGCCCGCGATGTGCGGGCCCGTCGGTCCTACGAGTGGCTCCGGCTCAGTTGCCGGGCAGAACCTGCTTGGCGTCCTGCTCGCCGCGCATCTTGGCCGGGAGGTAGCCCGTGAACTGGATGGAGAGCTGACCGCCGACGGCAGCAGCCGCGGCCGGCAGCTTCCTCTTCAGCGACCACTTGCCGTTCCTGATCCTGACGTTGTAGAACAGGCTCGTCGTGTTGGTCGTGCTCGAGAACGGGTAGTCCAGGCGGATCCGCACGACGCCGCGGGCCCGCGAGGAGAGCGTGCCCGACACGGTGAGGTTGCCGGCGTTGTCGAGCTTGGCGACCTGGCGCTTGAGCCGGGCGGGACGGTTGGCGGCACGCACGCGGACGTTGTCCGAGAAGGTGTCCTCGTCACCGTTGTAGATGAACGTGATGATGCCGGAGCGCAGCTTGCTCGCCCGGGCCGAGAGCGTCTTGGTGAACTTCAGGTTCCGCGTCAGAGGATCGATCTTGACCGAGAACTTCGTGACCGTCCCGTTGGAGACGTAGGTCACGCCGACCGAGCCGCTGGCGCGCGAGGTCAGCGAGGCGAGCACGTCGAGCTTGCGGTCC
>JACDAP010000188.1 GCA_013695395.1 Solirubrobacterales bacterium | reverse complement strand
ACCCCGTACTCCTCGCAGGGCGGGCTCTCCCCGCTGAGCCGCCCGTGATCGAGCCTGCGGACCGCCGCGCCCCGATCTCCCCGCAGCTCGCCGTCCGCGTGGCGAGCCTCGGCATGATCGCCTTCGTCCTCTTCGCGATCGTCTTCTTCCGGCTCTGGTTCCTGCAGGTGCTCTCCGGCGACCAGTTCCTCGCCGAGGCGACCCAGAACCGGGTGCGCACGCAGCCGATCCAGGCGCCGCGCGGCTTCATCGTCGATCGCGACGGCGAGCCGCTCGTCAAGAACCGTAAGGCGATCGTCCTCCAGCTCGACCTGCGCACCATCGGCGAGGACGAGCGGGAGCTCGCCGCCGAGTGGGGAGCGCAGGTCATCTCCCGCGGCAAGCGGCCGAAGGGGCAGCAGGGGCCGAAGGTCGCCATCCCGCCGCCGCCGCCGGAGCTCGCCGCGCGCTTCAAGCGCTTCCGGAAGGTCACTGGGCTCACCGTCGACGAGATCCAGGAGCTCGTGATCGTCGGGATCTACCAGGAGCCGTTCGTGCCCGTCCAGTTGACCGAGGACGTCAGCGCGGCTGCGCGCAACTACGTCATCGAGCGCAAGGACCAGTTTCGCGGCCTCGACGTCCGGACCGTCTACCTGCGCGACTACCCCAACGACGAGGTCGGCGCCCAGCTCTACGGCACCGTCGGCGAGATCGGGCCAAAGCAGATCGGCACCAAGCGCTACCGCGGCGTCAAGCAGGGCTCGATCGTCGGCCAGGCGGGGCTCGAGCGCACCTACGACCGCTACCTGCGCGGGCAGGATGGGGAGGAGCGGATCTTCGTCAACGCCGCCGGGCAGCCGATCGGCTCGACCCGGACACGGCGTGGGCAGCCCGGACGCCAGCTGCGGACCTCGCTCGACCTCAAGCTCCAGAAGACCGCGCAGTCAGCGCTCTCGAAGGTCGGGGGCGGGAAGCCCGGGGCGTTCGTCGCGATGGACCCGTACACCGGCGAGGTCTACGCGATGGGCTCGGCGCCGACCTTCGACCCGAACGAGCTCTCGCGCCCGCTCAGCGGCAAGCGCTTCGATGAGCTTTACGGCGACGACTCGGGCGCGCCGCTGACCAACCGTGCCGTCTCCGCGCAGTACTCGACCGGTTCCACGTTCAAGATCGTGACCGCGCTGGCGGGCCTCTCGGCCGGTGTCACCACGCCCGACAAGGTGATCAACGACACCGGCCGGATCGAGCTCTTCCCGAACGAGACCGGGGACGCGAAGTTCCGCCAGAACGCGGGCGCCGAGCCCTACGGCCCGGTCGCGCTGCGCAAGGCGATCCAGGTCTCCTCGGACATCTACTTCTACCTGCTCGGCAAGGACGTCTTCAGTTCTCGGCAGAGCCTCGCCATCCAGACTTGGGCCAAGCGCCTGGGCTTCGGGCGGCTCACGAAGATCGACGTGGGAGCGGAGACCACGGGCGTGATCCCCGGCCCCAAATGGCGGCAGGGGCTCAACGACGCTGAGGCCAGGTGCCGGAAGGGCACCGAGACTCCATCCGGGAAGAAGAAGCCGAAGGACGCTCCCTGCGGGATCGCCGACGGGTCGAATCGGCCGTTCCTGGCTGGTGACAACGTCAACCTCTCCATCGGCCAGGGCGACCTGCAGGCCACGCCGCTCCAGGTGGCGCTCTCCTACGCGGCGATCGCCACCGGCGGCACGATCCCGACGCCGCACATCGGGGTCGCGATCCAGAACGAGCAGGGCGAGCCGGTGCAGCAGCTGGAGGCCGAGCCCGCCCGCAAGGTCGCGCTGCCCGCGGCGGGGCTCAGCGCGATCCGCGACGGCCTCCAGGCCGCGAGCAGCGAGGCGGGTGGCACGTCCGCCTGCACGTTCAAGGACTGGAACCAGGACCGCTGGCCGGTCTTCGGCAAGACCGGCACGGCACAGGTCACCGGCAAGGCCGATCAGTCCTGGTACGCCGCCTATGTGCCGAAGGGCGAGGCGAACAAGAAGGGTCCGCTGCTCGTCGTGGCGACCGTCGAGGGCGGCGGCTTCGGCGCCGAGACGGCCGCGCCGATCGTGCGTCGGATCTTCTCGCAGTGGTACACAGGCAAGCCCGGCACGGATCCCGTCTGCACCTCCGTGGCCCCCCAGTGAGCTCCGCGATCTCCCCCGCCTCCACCAACGACCCCGGCCGTGCCGGGGGCGGCATGTCGCGCAGCGGGCTCTCGCTCCCGTTCGACCCGATCATGGCGATCGCCGTCCTCGGGATCTGCGCCTGCTCCCTGGTCACGCTCTACAGCGTCCGGGTTCCCGGCGTCCCCGACGGCTTCTACTTCCAGCGGCAGGCCGGCTACTTCGTGGTCGGCGCGATCCTCGCCGTGCTCATCTCCCGCGTCGACTACTCGCGGCTGCGGGAGGTCAAGTGGGGGCTCTACGGCTTCATGATCCTCACGCTGCTCGCGGTCATGGCGCTCGGTTCGGTCGCGCGCGGCTCGCGCCGGGCCATCCAGCTTCCGTTCCTCTCCTTCCAGGCCTCCGAGCTCGGCAAGATCGTCATCGTCATCGTGCTCGCGGCCTTCGTGGTCGACCGCGCCCGGCGGCTCGGAGACCGTGACACCGTCGCACGCACGATGCTCGTGGCGCTCTTCCCCGCGGCGCTCGTGATGCTCCAGCCCGACCTCGGATCCGCGCTGGTCTACGTCGCGATCGTCCTCACCGTGCTCTTCGTCGCCGGGGTCCCCGGCAAGCACTTCGCGGCGCTTATCACCCTCGGGGTGGTGGCCGTAGCGCTCGTGCTCTTCGCCGCCCCCAAGGCGGGTGTGGAGGTGCTCCAGCCCTACCAGGTGGAGCGCCTTACGGCCTTTCTCGACCCGTCCGGCGACCCGGACGACGCCGGGTACCAGCAGAACCAGTCGCGGATCGCGATCGGCTCGGGCGAGAAGCTCGGACGCCGCGACGCCGCGACCCAGACCCGAGACAACTTCCTCCCCGAGAACCAGACCGACTTCATCTTCGCGACGCTGGCCGAACGCTACGGCTTCGTCGGCGGCGCGATCCTCCTCTCGTTCTACGCCCTGCTCATGTGGCGTACCTTGCGAGCGTTGACGTTGGCCAAGAACCTGTTCGGCGCGATCTGCGCCGGCGGCATCCTCGCGATGCTGCTCTTCCAGGTCTTCGTCAACGTCGGGATGAACGTCGGCATCATGCCCATCACCGGGATCCCGCTGCCCCTCATGAGCTACGGCGGCTCCTCGGTGATCACCACGTTCGTGGCCGTCGGCCTCCTGCTGTCCATTCACGCGCAAGGGCGCGCTGCGACAGCTTCCAAGGGCCGCGTCCTCGGATATTCCTAAAGGACTGATCCATTTGAAGAAGCAAGTGCTCGTCAGCGTGGACCGCGGAGAGACCCGCGTCGCGCTGATGGAGGCGACCGGAAGCCCGGGCGCCGCTGACGAGAAGCCCGAGACCAAGGGCCGCGGCCGGACCAAGAAGGTCCAGATGGCCGACGGATTCCGTGTCGCCGAGCTCTACTTCGAGCGGCGCGGCAGCCGCTCGATCGTCGGCAACATCTACAAGGGCAAGGTCGACAACGTCCTGCCCGGCCTCGAGGCCGCCTTCGTCGACTTCGGGCTCGACAAGAACGGGTTCCTCCACGTCGACGAGATCGTCATCCCGGGCGTCGAGATCCCTCGCCGCGGCCGGGGCGGGGGCGGCGGCAAGGACGGTACGCCCGGCACCAAGATCAGCGACCTGCTCAAGCCTGGCCAGGAGATCATCGTCCAGGTCGTCAAGGACCCGCTGAAGAGCAAGGGCGCCCGGCTCTCGATGGAGCTGACGATCGCCGGTCGCTACATGGTCTACACGCCCACGGGCGAGGGCATCGGCGTCTCCAAGCGGCTCGACGACAAGGAGCGTGAACGGCTGCGCAAGGAGGTCAAGGCGCTGGAGATGCCCTCCGGGGGAGCCATCGTCCGCACGGCCGCCCACGGCGCCAAGCGTCAGGACTTCGAGCGCGAAGCGCTCTACCTGCACAAGCTCCACGAGGTGCTCGATTCCCGGGTGGAGGAGACCCCGGCGCCGGGCCTCGTCTTCCAGGAGGCTGACCTGGCCGTCCGTGTGGTGCGTGACATCTTCTCCGCGCACTTCGAGCGGGCGATCGTCGACGACGAGAAGCAGCACCAGCGCCTTGTCTCCTTCTTCGCGCGCACCGCGCCGGAGCTCGTGGAGCGGGTCGAGCTGTGGCAGGACTCCACGCCACTCTTCGAGGCCTACGGGGTCGAGAAGACGATCGACGGGCTCTTCTCCAAGCGGGTCGACCTGCCCTCCGGCGGTTACCTGATCATCGAGTACACCGAGGCCCTCACGGTCATCGACGTCAACTCAGGGTCGTACGTGGGCCGCGGGAAGGGCGCCCGCCTGGAGGACGTCATCACCAAGACGAACCTCGAGGCGGCCGAGGAGGTCGTCAACCAGCTGCGGCTGCGCGACATCGGCGGGATCATCGTCATCGACTTCATCGACATGGCCCGGGCGCGCAACCGCGACGCCGTCATGAAGATCTTCCGCAAGTCGCTCGACGAGGACCGCACCAAGACGTTCACCGCGGAGATCTCCAAGCTCGGCCTGGTCGAGATGACCCGCCAGAACGTCACCGAGGGCGTCCGCGAGGTCATGTCCACGACCTGCCCGACCTGCGACGGCGAGGGCGTCATCCGCTCCGAGGCCACGATCGCCATCGAGTTCGAGCGCCAGCTGCGCGACCTCGCCGGCCGGGCCACGCGCGGCGTCGAGGCGTTCCTCGTGCGGATGCACCCGGCCGTCTCCAGCGAGTTCACCGGGCACGGCGCCCGCGTGCTCCACCAGCTCGAGACCGAGACCGGGGTGTTCTTCCACTTCACCGGGACCGAAGGCCTGCCGCTCGACCACTTCGACGTGGTCAAGAAGGGCAAGAACGACGAGATCCTCGAGGAGGCGGTGCCGTTCAAGGCCGGCGACGAGGTGCTCGTGCAGATCGTCGAGCCGCACATGTACAACGTCGACGACGCGGTCGCCAAGATCGATGGCTACGTGATCTCCGTCGAGGGGGCGGGCCGCTACGTCGGGGTCAAGCGCCTCGTCCGCATCGAGGAGGCCGGGCGCACCTCGGCCGTCGCCGTCCTCGTGCCCGGGCAGGAGGAGCCGGTTGAGGACCCCAAGCCGAAGGCGCGGCCGACCCGGCAGCGGGCCACGGCCAAGCCGAAGGCCTCGGAGGTGGACGACGAGGAGGTCGACGCGGCCGATGTCGCGGTCGCCCTCGAGGACGACGGAGAGGCGGAGGGCTCGGACGAGGATGAGGCGGTAGACTCCAAGCCCCGGCGCCGCGGCCGTAGAGGCGGGCGGCGCCGTTCGGCGTCCAAGGCCGCCGACTGAAACCTCGTCCGACTAAGGCATCTCATGTACGCAATCGTCAAGACCGGCGGCAAGCAATATCGCGTTGAGCAGGGGCAGACCCTGCTCGTCGAGCGCCTGCCCGAGGAGGCCGGCGCCAGCGTCGCCCTCGAGCCGCTGCTCATCGCCGGCGACACCTCCGTCTTCGACAAGGCGGGCCTGGCGTCCGCCGGCGTCGAGGCGAAGATCGTCGAGCACCTGCGCGGCGAGAAGCTGCGCGTCTTCAAGTTCAAGCCGAAGCGCGGCTACAAGCGCCGGACGGGTCACCGTCAGGAGCTCACGCGCATCGAGATCACTAGCATCAAGGGGAGCTGAGCACATGGCACATAAGAAGGGGCTCGGCTCCTCCAGGAACGGTCGCGACTCCAACGCGCAGCGCCTCGGCGTGAAGATGTTCGCGGGCGAGGTCGTCACCGGCGGCGAGATCATCGTGCGCCAGCGCGGGAGCGTCTTCAAGGCCGGCGAGGGCGTCGGCATCGGCAAGGACGACACGCTCTACGCGAAGTCCGCGGGCTTCCTCGACTTCAGCGAGAAGCGCCGCGGTCGGATCGTGAGCGTGATCTCCGCCGAGGCGCAGGCCGACCTCGAGACCGCGCGCGAAGCCGCGGCCTCCGCTTCCGAGTAGCGCAGTGTCGCCGCGCGGGCTCGCCGGTGCCGTCGCTGCGGGCCGGGTCGGGATCGGCACGGCGATGCTCGTTGCGCCCGCCCGCTTCGGGCGGCCGTGGCTCGGCGCCGCCGCCGAGACCGGTGGGGGCGGTGTCGCGG
>JACDAP010000180.1 GCA_013695395.1 Solirubrobacterales bacterium | reverse complement strand
GAGCTGACCGACCTGCCCCGCACGCACGAGCGCCGCTACGGCGACACCCTGATCCGCATCCACACCGCATGACCAACTCACCGAAGATCGCCGTCTGCCCCGGGTCCTACGACCCGATCACCAACGGGCACCTCGACGTCATCACCCGCGCCTCGGCGATCTTCGACGAGGTCGTCGTCGGCATCGTCAACGCCTCGGTCCGCAAGAAGGCGCCGCTCTTCAGCATCGAGGAGCGGATGGAGCTGATCGGAGGGGCCACCGAGCATCTCGGGAACGTCCGCCCACTGCCGTTCTCCGCGCTCGTCGTCCAGTTCGCCCGGGAGGTGGGGGCCAGCACGATCGTCAAGGGGCTGCGCGCGATCTCGGACTTCGAGTACGAGCTGGAGATGAACCAGCTCAACCGCCATCAGGCCCCGGACATCGACACGCTCTACCTGATGGCCTCGCCCAAGTACAGTTTCCTCTCCTCGAGCGGCGTGAAGGAGCTTGCGACGTTCGGGGGGAACATCGAGGAGTACGTCCCGGCAGCGGTTGCCCCGCTCTTGCAGGAACGGCTCACGCGGTAGCGAAAGAGGGTTTGCCCATGGACGTCCTGGTTCTCATCGACAAGCTCGACGATCTTGTCCACAACTCGAAGCCCATCCCCCTCTCGGACAATGTCCGCGTGGACAAGGAGGAGATCTACGACCTCCTCGATCAGATGCGCGCGACGATCCCCGAGGAGATCAAGCAGGCGCGCTGGATCGTGAAGGAGCGCCAGGAGATGCTGGCCGAGGCCAAGCGCGAGGCCGAGCGGATCATCAAGGAGGCGCGCGAGAAGCAAGACGATCTCATCGCCCAGGAGGAGGTCACCCGCCAGGCCGAGCGCGCCGCGGAGGACATCGTCGAGGACGCCCGGGCCCGGGAGCGGGAGATCCGCCTCGGCGCCGAGGACTACGCCGACGAGATCTTGAGCACGCTCGAGGTCAACCTCTCCAAGTTCATCGCTGCCGTCCAGCGCGGGCGCGAGCGCCTGCAGGGCAAGGACGAGGCCGAAGAGCTCGTCTGAGCTTCCTCGTCTGCGCTTCATCCCGGGCTGCCATCCTCGTGGGGATGGCTGATCGCGGCATCCACCGGCCCCCGCGCCCGCAGGGGCCGGACCCTGAGGAACCCAAGCTGCCCGGTCCGACGCGGCCGGACAAGATCTCGATCTGGCCCGTCGAGGCCGACCGCTTCGGCATCGACGTGCTCTTCCACGGCGCCACCGGCTTCAAGCGCGCCGACCAGATCCACCGCTCGCTCGTCGACTCCGGGGTCGGCTGCCAGCTGCGCCAGGAGCTCGACAACGGCTGGATCGTGCGCTTCGGCCCCGTCGAGCGCCGCGAGATGCTCGACGTGCTCAACGGCTACGTCTGGTGAGACTCAGCGCAGCCGCGCCTCGACGATCCGGACCTTCTGCGCGCCCGCGCGGTCGGCGCCCGGGACCGCGTCGGCGAACGCGCGCGGCGCGTGCAGCGTCGCGTGGGCGAAGCCGGCGGTGCGCAGCGCGTTCTCGGCCTCCTCGGCGCGCTGGAAGTGGAAGTGGATGCGGCCGCGGACGAAGACGCCCAGCGCGGCGGCGAAGGCGCTCTCCACCGGCCCGGCGTTCTCGCCCTCGAGGTGGATGTCGGAGAGCAGGAGCCCCTGCGGAAAACCCTCTTCCATCGCGACGGCGACGCTCTGCCAGAGCCCGGCGACCTCGGCGGCGGGCAGGTAGTTGAGCAGGCCCTCGGAGACGACCGCGAGGCCGCGCTCCCGGTCGAGCGTGGAGGCCAGGCGCTCGAGGCCGCCGGGCGCGAGCGCGTCGAGCTCCTCCACCCGGTGCCCGTCGGGGAGCGGGCCGAGCGCCAGCCGCTTGCGGGCGATCATCGCGGGCAGGTCGGTCTCCACGTAGGTGATCCGCTTCCCGTAGCGCTCGGCGAAGCGCTTGCCGCGCGGCGACATCCCGGCAGCGATCTCGATCACGCTGCCGATCTCGCCAGCCTCGATCGCGGCGTCGAGCAGGTGATCGAGCACCCCGTGGCGAGCGAGCAGGAAGTCCTCGAGCCGGACCCCGCCGAGCGCGCCGCTGAGGGCCATCGCGGGCCGCAGGCCGTGGTAGAGGACGGCGCCCTCGCGTGTGGCGAGCCGCTCGTCGCCGAGGCCGTGCCGCGCCCAGACGTAACCCGTGTAGTGGGCGGTCGGGCTGACCCGGTGGGGTCCGTGGCGCAGGAGGTCCATGGCGACGCACCCTACGCGGCGTCTGCGCTGCGCATCGATGAGCGCTGCTTTGGCTAACCTCTAGTCATGCAGGTCAACGTGCACGACGCCAAGACGCGACTGTCTGAGCTGCTGGCCGCCGCGGAGGCGGGGGACGAGGTCGTGATCGCCCGCAACGGGGCGCCGGTCGTGCGCCTGGTACCGATCACCGGGGCGACGGAGCTCCGGCAACCCGGCTTCGCACGTGGCGAGCTGTGGATGAGCGAGGACTTCGACGAGTTGCCTGCCGAGGTCGCGGACGCTCTCGAACGCGAGCTGTAGCCCTCGGTCGTGAGCCTGCTGCTCGACACCCCCGTCATGCTGTGGTGGGCCTACGACGACCGACGGCTGGGCGAAGCCGCGCGCCGCGCCATCGCCACCTCAGAACGGCTGTTCCTCAGCAGCGTCGCCGTGTGGGAGATCGAGATCAAGCGCGCCCTCGGGAAGCTGCGAGTGGACAGTGACCTGCGTGAGCAGGCGTTGCGCTCCGGCTTCAGCGGGCTCGCCTTGACGCTCGAGCACGCCGAGGTCGCTGGGCGTCTGCCACGTCATCACGGCGATCCATTCGACCGCGCTCTCGTGGCGCAGGCGATGTGCGAGAAGCTCACGCTCGTCTCTGCTGACGAAGCTCTCGCCGCCTACGACGTGCCGCTGCTGCGGCCGTGAGCCGAGGAGCCTTCCGCCGGATGTCGCGTCGTGGAGACCCGCGCCGCCCGGCAGCGGTCGGGGCTGCCGTCGGCCAGTCCGGACACGACCGCCTTGGCCGTTCCTGCTGAGCGCGGCGCGAGACGGCCAGGCCGGCAAGCCGCCTGACCTTGGGGGTGCCTCTCGTTCATGCGCGTCAGGCCGGGTTGGATAGGTCTCGGTGGGGTCACCTCGGCGGCAACAGCCACCAGCCTGTCAGGTTCCGTCCGCCGCACACGACATCTTCGTCGTGATGCGTCTCCTCCACACCGCCGACTGGCACCTCGGCCGCTCCTTCCACGGCGAGGGGCTGCTCAACGCACAGGCGGCGTGGGTCGACTGGCTCGTGGAGCTGGCGGCGGCCTCCTCGGTCGACGCGATCCTCGTCGCGGGTGACCTCTACGACCGTGCGCTGCCCCCGGTCGACGCCATCCGGCT
>JACDAP010000154.1 GCA_013695395.1 Solirubrobacterales bacterium | reverse complement strand
TCCCGGGGCCGAACGCGCCGGCCCCGCCAGCCAGCCGGCCACGAGCGAGGGCGCAAGCTGCGTGGCGTCAGCGACCGTCCTGATCAGCTCCTCGCGCAGCGCGCTCGGCGGCAGCTCGGCGAAGACGGGCCGCAGCGCGTCGATCACCCGGTCCTTCCCCTCGGCTCCGTGCACGTCCTCGCGCGTGAGCTCCCGTCGGACCCGGAAGCTCACGAACGGGACGCTCGACTCGACGAGCCCGGTGATCGCCTCCGCTCCCCCGTCGGCGACGACGTCAGCCGGGTCCTGACCGTCGGGCAGCGGCACCACGCGGAGCTCCAGCTTGCGTCCGGCGGCGACCTTCGCGGCGCGGAGCATCGCCTCCTGCCCGGCGGCGTCGGCGTCGAGCGCCATGTGCACGCGGGGCGCGAGGCGGGCGAGCTCGGAGACCTGGGCCTCGGTCAGGGCGGTACCCATCGAGCAGACCACGTTCGGCAGACCCGCCTGGTGCAGGGCGATCACGTCGGTGTAGCCCTCACACAGGATCACGGCCCCGGCCTTGGTCGAGGCGGCCCGGGCCAGATGCGCCCCGTAGACGTTGCGCCCCTTGGAGAAGAGCTCGTTTTCGCTCGAGTTCAGGTACTTCGGCTTCTGGTCGGCCCCCAGGGCCCGCGCCCCGAAACCGTTGACCCGCCCCCGCCGGTCGGCGAGCGGGAACATGATCCGCCGGCGGAACCGGTCGATCAGCGGCCCGGACTGCGAGCGCTGGGTGAGCCCGGCGGCGTCGCACTCGCGGTTGGAGAACCCGGCCTGCCGGGATGCCTTCAGGACGACGTCGAAGCGGGAGGGCGAGTAGCCGACGCGGAAGGTCCGCAGGGTCTCCTCGGCGAGGCCCCGGGAGGCCAGGTACTCCCGCGCCGGGGCCGCCTCGGCCGACTGCCACAGGTACTTCTCGTAGAACGCGGCGGTGCGGTCGAGGAGCTCGTGGAGCCGGTCGGCCCGGTGCCGCCGCTCGGCCGCCTGCGGATCCTCTTCGACCGGCTCGAGCGTGACCCCGTAGCGATCCGCGAGGTACTCCATCGCCCCGACGAAGTCCAGCCCTTCGAGCTCCATGACGTACTTGAAGACGTCGCCGCCCGCCCCGCAGCCGAAGCAGTGGTAGAGCTTCTCCCCCGGGCTGATGCCGAAGCTCGGGCTGCGCTCGTCGTGGAACGGGCAGAGCCCCTCGAGCCGCCCGGCGCCCATGCGGCGCAGCTCCACCCGGCTGCCCACGAGATCGGCGAAGTCGACCGCGTCGCGGATCTGCTCCTTCGCCTCGTCGGGGTAGCGCGGCATCAGTACGCGAGCGACTCCGGGACCGCGAGCTCCTCGAAGGTCCGGATGCAATAGCGGTCGGTCATGCCGGCCAGGTAGTCGGTGATCCGGGTGGGGAGGTCGGCCTCCGGGGCCCCGCCGCCGTCAGGTGGCCCGCCGGGCAGTGCGCAGTAGTGCTCGAACAGGGTGCGGACGACCCGCTCGACCTTCTCGTGCTCCCGCTGCGCGCGCGGACCGAGGTAGACATTTTCGAACATGAAGGTCCGCAGGGCGAGCATCGCCTCGCCCGCCTCGGGGCCTTGCACGATGTCGCCGGCCACCGCGGCGTGCTCGACGAGGTCGTGCACGAGGCGGTCGATCCGCACGGACCCGGTCTCTCCCAGGACGGCGATCGCGTCGGTCGGAAGGTCGGCCTCCGCGAGCACCCCCGCGCGGAGCGCATCGTCGATGTCGTGGTTGATGTAGGCGACCCGGTCGACCAGACGGACGATCCTCCCCTCGAGGGTGCGGGGCTGCGGTGCGCGGCCGGAGTGGCAGACGATGCCGTCGCGGACGTCGGTGGTGAGGTTGAGTCCCGTCCCGTCCCGCTCCAGGTGGTCGACGACCCGCAGGGAGTGCTCGTAGTGGCGAAAGCCCCGGTCGAACCGCTCGCGCAGACAGATGTCGAGGACCTCCTCACCGATGTGGCCGAACGGCGGGTGCCCCAGGTCGTGCCCGAGGCCGATCGCCTCGGTGAGGTCCTCGTTGAGGCGCAGGGCCCGCGCGACCGTCCGCGCGATCTGCGTGACCTCGAGCGTGTGGGTCAGCCGCGTGCGGTAATGGTCGCCCTCGGGCGCGACGAAGACCTGGGTCTTGTGCTTGAGGCGCCGGAAGGCCTTGGAGTGGACGATGCGGTCGCGGTCGCGCTGGAGCGGCGAGCGCAGCCCGCAGTCCTCCTCGGCGACCGGCCGCTCGCCGCCGTCCGACTGGGCCGCCAGTGGTGAGAGGTGCTCGGTCTCCCACGCCATCCGTCGGGCCGCGAGCGAGGCGGCGACCGGTCCGGGATGGGCGTGGGGATCCATCCCTGGATTCTCGCAGCCGCGGCGGCGCAGAGCCGGATCCCGATCGTGCACCTCGCCAGACCACCTTTCCGTTGACTTGGTGGTCATATGCGACACCAACTCCGCGGAAAGTCTCTCGGCGGGCCGCCACCGACCGCCACCGGCCGCTCGCTAGCGTCGAAGGCATGCTCGCGCTCACCGTCGCCGCCAAGGCCCCCCACGTCGCGCTCACCGACGCCGACGACCCGACGCCGCTGCCCTCCCAGGCGCTCGTCGCCGTCAAGGCGTTCTCGCTGAACCGCGGGGAGAGCAAGCGCCTCGCCGACATGGAGCCGGGGGCGCTTACGGGCTGGGACGTCGCGGGCGTCGTCGAGCAGGCCGCGGCCGACGGCTCCGGCCCGAAGGAAGGCACCCGTGTGGTCGGCCTCGTCATGAGCGGCGCCTGGGCCGAGCGCGTCTGCGTCGAGACCAGCATCCTCGCTCCGCTCCCCGACGCGGTCGCCTTCGCGCAGGCCGCCACGCTGCCCGTCGCGGGCCTCACGGCCCTCCACGCCCTCCAGCTCGGTGGCTTCGCGCTCGGCCGGCGGGTCCTCGTGACCGGCGCGACCGGTGGCGTCGGCCGCTTCGCCATCCAGCTCGCGAAGCTGAGCCACGCGCACGTCACCGCGCTCGTCCGTGACCCGGGCGCGGCGCCGGCGCTCGAGCGGCTGGGCGCCGACGAGGTCGTCACGGAGCTCGACGGCGACTACGACGTCGTCGTCGAGGGCGTCGGCGGCAACGTGCTCGGCGATGCGCTCCAGCACGTCGCGGGGCACGGCACCGTCGTCTCCTTCGCCTCGACGACGACGGAGACGAGCTTTCCCACCCGGAGCTTCTTCGGCCGCGCCTCGGGCGCGCAGCTCTACGGGATGATGGTCTTCACCGAGCTCGCCAAGCAGGCGAGCGGCGCCGCCGACCTCGCGCGCCTGGCCGCCCTGGTGGCCGCCGGCGAGCTCGACTGCTCGATCGAGCGAGAGGCGAGCTGGCGGGAGGCCGGCGCGCAGGTGCAGGCGCTCCTCGACCGCTCCGTCACCGGCAAGGTCGTCCTGCACGTCGACTGATCAGGCGTTCGCCGCCCGCACCGCCGCCTGCGCCGCGGCCACCCGGGCCACCGGCACCCGGTAGGGCGAGCAGGACACGTAGTCGATACCGGAGTGGTGGAAGAAGTCGATCGAGTCCGGGTCGCCCCCGTGCTCGCCGCAGACCCCGAGCTTCAGGTCCGCCTGCGTCGTACGGCCGAGCCAGGCGCCCATCCGCAGCATCTGCCCCACGCCCGGCGAGTCGAGCGTCTCGAACGGCGAGCGGTCGAGGATCTTCGTCTCGATGTAGCGGCCGAGGATCTTGCCCTCGATGTCGTCGCGCGAGAAGCCGAGCGCGGTCTGCGTGAGGTCGTTGGTCCCGAAGGAGAAGAAGTCGGCGAACTCCGCGATCTGGTCGGCCAGGAAGCAGGCCCGCGGTAGCTCGATCATGGTGCCGACCAGGTAGTCGTCCCCGTGCTTGAGCCCGGCCGCCTGCGCCCGCTCGGTCACGACGCGGCGCATGAAGTCGAGCTCGCGCTCGTAGTCGACGAGCGGGATCATGATCTCCAGATGGGGCGCGGTCCCGGTCCGCTCGTGCACCGCGGTGGACGCGGCGAAGATCGCGTCGACCTGCATCATGTAGATCTCCGGGTACAGGATCCCGAGCCGCACGCCACGGGTGCCGAGCATCGGGTTGGTTTCCTGGAGAGCGGAGACACGGTCGAACGTGCGCTGGAGCTCGCCCACCTCGTCGCTGCCCTCGGCCCGGGCGCGCTCCAAGCGCTTCTCCACGTCGGCCTTGTGCGGCAGGAACTCGTGGAGCGGCGGGTCGAGCAGCCGGATCGTCACCGGGAGGCCGATCATCGCCTCGAACAGCCCCTCGAAGTCCTCCTGCTGCAGCGGACGGAGCTCGGCCAGGGCCTCGTCGCGGCCGGCCCGGTCGGCCGCGAGGATGACCGCGGCCATGAGGGGCTGGCGCTCGCCGAGGAACATGTGCTCGGTCCGGCAGAGCCCGATCCCCTGGGCCCCGAAGCCACGCGCGCGCTCGGCGTCCTCGGGCGAGTCGGCGTTGGCGCGCACGCCGAGCAGCCGCGCGGCGTCGGCCCATTCGAGCACCCGCAGGAACGCCTCGGAGACCTCGGGCTCCACCACCGGAACCTCCTCCGTGGTGATCGCGCCGGTGGAGCCGTCGATCGCGATGTGGTCCCCGACGCCGAGCGTCGTCTCCCCCACCCGCACGGTCTGGGCGGCGAGGTCGATCTCCAGCGAGGAGGCGCCAGTCACCGCGGGCCGGCCCATGCCGCGGGCCACGAGCGCCGCGTGGGAGGCCTTGCCGCCCTCCGAGGTCAGGATCCCCTTGGCCGCGTGGAAGCCGCCGACGTCCTCGGCCTCGGTGAACGGGCGCACGAGGATCACCTCGCGACCGTCCGCCTCGGCGGCGATCGCCTCATCGGCCGTGAAGACGATGGCGCCCTGCGCGGCCCCCGGCGAGGCGGCGACGCCCTTGGCGAGCACCGCGTACTCCGCGGAGGGATCGAAGGTCGGGTGCAGCAGCGCGTCGAGCCCCTCCGCGTCGATGGTGAGCAGCGCCACGCGCGGATCCATCAGACCCTCGGCGACCGCATCCACGGCGAAGCGCACCGCGGCCTGGGCGGGGCGCTTGGCGTCGCGGGTCTGCAGCATGAAGAGCTCGCCCTCCTCGACGGTGAACTCGACGTCCTGCATGTCGAGGTAGTGCGCCTCGAGACGGCTGAGCACGTCGAGGAGCTCCACGTAGACCTCCGGCAACCACTCCTCGAGCTCGGAGATGTCCCGGGTGTTCCGGACGCCCGAGACGACGTCCTCGCCCTGCGCGTTCGGGAGGAAGTCGCCGCTCGGCTCCGGCGCGCCGGTGACCTCGTCGCGCGAGAACGCGACACCGGAGCCGCTCGTCTCCCCCTTGTTCCCGAAGACCATCCGCTGGACGTTCACCGCGGTGCCCCAGTCGTCGGGGATCCGGTTCAGGCGCCGGTAGGTGACCGCGCGCTCTCCGGTCCAGGAGTCGAAGACCGCCCGGATCGCGCCGTCCAGCTGCTCGCGCGGGTCGAGCGGGAAGTCCTCCCCGGTGGCCTCGCGGTAGATCCCCTTGAACGTCTCGACGAGCGCGCGGAGGGCATCGACGTCGAGCTCGGTGTCGAGCTTCACCCCGCGGTCCTTCTTGAGCGCCGCGATCTCCTGCTCGATCCGCTCGCCCGGTACGCCCTTGACCACGTTGGCGTACATCTGCACGAAGCGCCGGTAGGAGTCCCAGGCGAAGCGCGGGTTCTCGGTCCGGGCCGCCAGCCCCTCGACCGAGTCGTCGTTGAGCCCCAGGTTCAGGACCGTGTCGAGCATCCCGGGCATCGACTCGCGGGCCCCGGACCGGACGCTGACCAGGAGCGGATCCTCGGCGTCACCGAGGCGCTTGCCGGTCTGCTCCTCCAGGGCGGCGAGCGCCGTGCCGACCTGCTCGTCGAGCCCGTCCGGGGCGTCGCCGGCGGCCATGTAGGCGACGCAGGCCTCGGTGGTGATCGTGAAGCCGCCGGGGACCTTGTCGGCGCCGAGCACCCGGGTCATCTCCGCCACGTTCGCGCCCTTCCCGCCGAGCAGGTCGCGCTGCTCCTTGGAGCCTTCGGCGAACGGGACGATCCATCGGGGGCTGCTCATGGCGGCTGACCCTATCCGGGCCACGCGGCGCGCAAGCGACCGGCACCGTGATGCTCGACGGTCTCGCCGATCGCCCGCTCGACCTGGGCGAGCAGCCGCGCCTCGACGCGAGGGACCTGCGCGAGCGGCGTCCCGATCGCGGTCCGCATGAAGGCGTGGGCGCCCGCCTCCAGCGGGAAGCCCTGCGCCTCGCAGCCGCCGCAGACCACGCCACCCTCCCGGCCGGAGAAGGCCACGAGGTGGTCGGGCTCCCCGCAGCTCGCACAGGCCGCCAGCTGGGGCGCGAGCCCGGCCGCGAGCAGCAGCTTCAGCCGGAAGGCCAGCTGGTTGGCGTGCGTCGCGTGTGCCGCCGGGTCGCGATCGAGCAGCCCCAGCTCGTTGGCGAGCAGGGCGAAGACCGCGGGGTGCGGCTCGGTCGTCTCGAAGAGCCTCGAGACGGCGTCGCAGGCCCGCGCGGCAGCGTCGAGGGCCGGGCCGTCGACTCGCAGCCGGGCGTGCGGCGCGACCGTCTCGACGCTCGTGACGGTCAGCAGGTCCGAGCGGCCCTCGTGGAGGATCAGGTTGAGGTGGAAGAACGGCTCGAGCCGCCCGCCGAAGCGGCTCTTCGTCCGCCGGACGCCCTTGGCGATCGCGCCGACGCGACCCCGCATGGGGGTGTACAAGTGGAGGATCCGGTCGGCTTCCCCGTAGCGCAGCGAGCGCAGCACGATGGCCTCGGTCTTGACCGGACCGGCCATCAGGAGGGCGCCTGCGGGGGCGCTATCTTTTCTGAAGTCATGGCTTCCGTCACGCTGTACTCCACCGATCGCTGCCCGTTCTGCATCCAGGCCAAGAAGCTGCTGGACAAGCGCGGCATCCCCTACGAGGAGATCAACCTCGCACGCGACCCGGACGGCCGGAACGAGCTCGTTGCGCGTACGGGCATGATGACGTTCCCCCAGGTCCTGATCGGCGATGAGCTGATCGGCGGCTTCACCGAGACGCAGCAGGCCGACAAGTCCGGTCGCCTGCAGGAGCTGCTCGCGGCGTAGGCTCGCCCCCGGGGTGGTCCCGGGGTCCGTCAGGGTCATTCCCGATGGCGGCGAGCGCCACCGGAGCGCAGGATGATCGACATGACCTCCGACACGCAGCCTCCCGACACCCCGCGCTTCCTCCGCACCAAGGAGGACCGCTACCTCGCCGGCGTCGGTGGCGGCCTTGGCCGCGCGTTCGGCGTCGATCCGCTGATCTTCCGCATTCTGCTCGGCGCGCTGTTCCTCGCGGGCGGACTCGGCTTCTTCTTCTACCTCGCCGCCGTGCTGTTCGTGCCCTCGGACGACGGCACCGGGCAGGCCGCACCGAGAGGCCGCGGCGACACGTTTCGCCGGTTGCTCGTCGTCTCGGCCGTCGGGCTGGGCGCACTGACCGCGGCCGCGGTGCTGTTCGGCGGCGCCGCCTGGGCGACCGCGGCCGGGGGCGGGCTCGCCGTCGCCATCGTGGTCCTGGCGCTCGGCATCGGCCTGCTGTTCGGAGCGCTCACCGGTGAGCGGCGCCTGCGTTGGCTCGCTGTCCCGGCGATCGTCCTCGCCTTCCCGGCCGCGGTCGTCTCCGCCGCCGACATCTCGCTTGACGGCGGCGTGGGCGAACGGCGCTACGCGCCGGTCGGGGCCGATCCGCTTCCCGCCGGGTACCGCCTGGGCGTCGGTGAGCTCGTCGTCGACCTGCGCAAGCTCGACTGGAGCGACGCCCGCCGGGAGCGCCTCGACCTGGACATGAGCGTCGGCCACGTCCTCGTGATCGTCCCCCCGGAGGTGTGCGTCGCCTCCCGCACCCGGGTACGCGCCGGGGCCGCCGACGTGCTCGGGCGGACCTCCGAGGGCGTGGAGATCGACCAGGAGCTCCCGCGCAGCCCCGCCCCGGGACGGCCCGGGCTGGCCCTCGACGTCGACCTGCGCGTCGGCGGCTTCGAGGTCCGCCACCGCGACACGACCAGCAGCGCCTCGTCAGGCGGGGAAAGCTCCTCCCGGCTGAATCGCGATGAGGCGGCCGCAGCCGATCGCGCCTGCGCGGAGGCGACCCGATGAGCCAGCCGATCCGCGACGTGCCCGCCCTCGTGGCCGCCCTGGCGGTCCTCGCC
>JACDAP010000177.1 GCA_013695395.1 Solirubrobacterales bacterium | reverse complement strand
AGCGTCTCGGCCTCGCCCGCGAGGAACGCGGCGAGGGCGACGAGCGCCTCGTCGACCCGCTCGGCCGGTACCCGTCGCACCGCGCCGAAGTCGAGGACGGCCAGGCGGCCGTCGCCCATCAGCAGGGCGTTGCCGGGGTGGGGGTCGGCGTGGACGGTGCCTAGGCGGGCCGAGCCGACGTGGAAGGCAACAAGCGCGCGGGCCGCGGCGCGGCGCTGCGCCGGGTCGGTGAGCTCGGTGACCGGCGTTCCGTCGACCCAAGCGCTGACGAGCACCCGCTCGTGGCAGAGGTCGGAGAGCGGGGCGGGCACGTGCAGCGTCGCGCTGCGGCGCAGGGCCCGGGCGAAGGTGCGCTGCGTCGAGGCCTCGTGCTCGAGGTCGAGCTCGTCGAGGATCCGCTCGCGGACCTCGCGCAGCAGCACGCCGGGCTGGAGCGAGGGGAAGACGCCGGCGATCGGCCGGATCAGCGCGTCGAGCAGGTTCAGGTCGTTCCGCACCGCTTCGGCGAGGCCGGGGCGCAGCACCTTCACGGCGACCGGTGCGCCGTCGTGGACGCCGCGATGGACCTGCGCGGCGGGGGTGCAGGCCACGGGCTCCTCGTCGAGAGCGTCGAGGACGCTCGTCGGCTTCTCCCCCCATGCGTCCTTGAGCGCCTTCTCGACCTCCTTGAAGGCCATCGGGCGTGTCGCCTGCGCGTGCGCCTTCTCGAGCTCGGTGACCGCGCGCTCGCGGACCTCGGGCGGGAGGGTCGCGGGGTCGACCAGATCACGGAGCCCCGCCACGGCCAGCCGCGCGGAGGTCGTGCCGCGGGCGAGCTTCACCCCCGTGTCGGCGAGGGAGCGGAGGGCGTCGAGGCGCGGATCGGAGCTCATGTGCTCTCCAGCATGCCCGGTCCCGCCGGTCGCGAGCGGTCAGGTCCAGTGCAGGATCCGCGGGCCCGGGTGGGGGAGGCATGCGGCCAGGTGCTCGAGGTCGTCGAGGTCGCTGGTGAGGATCGGCTCGTCGCGAGCGATCGCTGAGACGACGAGGTGCGCATCCACCACGTCGGCCGTACCGGCCGCGGCGAGGAGCCTGCCGACGGCACGCCCGTCATCGAACGGATGCACTCGGATGGTCGTGAGCGCCCGCGTCAGACGAACCTGACGGGCACCGTCTCGCCACACCTGGGCCACGACCGGGTGCGTCGTGCTGAGCAGCGTCTGGTTCCTGAGGGCAGCAGTCAGGAACTCCTGGGCCTCCGCGTCTCCCCGGTCGAGGGAGACGAGGAACCCGGCGTCAAGGAGCAAAGTACCGCTGGCGCATCCGCTCCACGCCCTCCTCGCTCACCGGACCGTCCTCCTGCTCCCACTCCTCCAGCAGTGCGCCGAGCGCGATCCGTTGGCGCTCCCGTTCGCCGAGGATGCGCAGACCCTCGCGCAGGACGTTGGAGCGGCCACCGTACTCCTTGGCCAGCGCGGTCAGGACACGCTCTTCATCCTCGCTCAAACGGACCGTGGTGGTAGCCATGAGGCGCAGCGTAACACAAATGTGCTACATGCTTCCAGACTCTGGCAGAGGAACGGCATCGGCATCGTGCAGCGACGGTGCGCAGCTACCCGCGTTCGGCCACCCAAGCCGAGTGTTCGCGCCCGAGCTCCGTCCGCGGGCCCTCGCCCGCCAGCAGCTCGTCGGCAAGCGCCCGCCAGTCCGCGCTGGCGCGCAGGTCGGCGCAGACGGAGAAGACCATGTTTTCCATGCGCCGCAGGAGCACCGCCTCGCTGGGCAGGGAGAACGACTTGACCATCTGTCGCCAGGCCGGGCCGAGCTCGAAGATCTCCTCCATCAGCTCGTAGGCGGTGCTGCCCGAGAGCCGGCGCGGCTGGGGCGGGTCGATCATCCAGGCGGAGGCGCGGCGCATGTACTGGAAGAGCAGCTCGTCCTCGTGCGGCCACGGGTCCGGTAGGTAGCCGAGGGCGCCAAGCCCCTCGCGCAGGCCCTCGCGGCTCTCGGCCCGCAGCGAGCGGTACACCGCGCCCTCACGCTGCATGTAGCCGTCGGGCAGCTGGCGGAGCATCCCGAAGTCGATGAAGGCCAGGCGCCCGTCCTCGGCGAGCAGGAGGTTGCCGGGGTGCGGGTCCCCGAGCGCGAGGCCAAGGCGCCCGGCGGTGTCGTGGAAGAAGCGGAAGATCACCTCGGCGTGGCGGTCGCGCTCCTCATCGGGCAGCGCCTTCATCGCCGCGAACCCGGCGTTCGGCACGTACTCGGTGACGAGCACGCGGCGGGTGGAGAGCTCGGTGAGGACCCCGGGGACGGACAGGTGCGGGTGCTCGCGCCAGCCGCGGGCGATCCGGCGCTGCGACTGCGCCTCGAGCTCGTAGTCGAGCTCTTCGCTGATCCGCTCGCGCAGCTCTTCGGCGAGTGCCTTGGTGTCGAGCCCGGGGGCGAGTCGGCCGAGCAGCGGCATCAGCAGCTTCAGGTTGCGCAGGTCGGACTCGACGGCCTCGGCGATCCCCGGGTACTGCACCTTGATCGCGACCTCCCGGCCCTCCTTGGTGATGGCACGGTGGACCTGACCGATCGAGGCGGCGGCGACCGCCTCAGGGTCGATCTCGGCGAGCACGGAGCCGACCTTCTCGCCCCACTCCTTCGCCATCAGCTTCTCGAGCTTGTCGAACTCGACCCGCGGCGCCTGGTCGCGCAGCTCGGCCAGGCGCGCCTTGATCTTCTCCGCGTCCTCGGGCTCGAGGCCCGGAAGGTCGACCGTGGAGAGGACCTGGCCGAACTTCATCGCCGCGCCCTTCATCTGGCCGAGCTGAACGACGATCTGCTCGACGACCGCGCCGGTCCGCTTGCGCTGGGCGCGCTCCTTCGCCGAATCGGAGCGGACGCGGTCCACGGCACGGCCCCCGGCCACGCGGGCTCCCTGGCCGGCGACGAGTCCCCCGATCCGGGCCGTCCGGCTGAGGCGGGAGGTGGGGGTGCGGTCGCGCTGATCGGAGTCGGCCATCGGACTTCCTACGGAGCCAGGCCCCGCCGCGATGCCTTCGGGCGCCATCCGTGTGGTGAAACGCACGCTGTGCGAGCCGCAGGACCGCGCGGATGCATCAGGAGAGCACGACGTCGAGCTGCCACCGCGCTCCGCTCCCGCCGAGCTCGACCCGCAGGCCGCCGGCCTCGACGGTCGCGGCGACCGCCTCAGGGTCGCGCGGTGCGTCGGGTGTGCCCACCAGCAGGCGGGCGACATCGCCGCGGGTCGCCTTGGCC
>JACDAP010000032.1 GCA_013695395.1 Solirubrobacterales bacterium | reverse complement strand
GAGCTGCGCGCGCTGCTGACGCAGGCCCGCGAGACCCTCGTCGCCTTCGAGTCGCCGCACCGCACCGCCGCCTCGCTGGCCGCGCTCGCGCAGCTGGATCCCGCGCGTCCGGTCGCCCTCTGCCGGGAGCTCACGAAGCTCCACGAGGAGATCGTGCGCGGCAGCGCCGCCGAGCTCGCCGCGCGCTACGCCGAGGCCGAGCCGCGGGGCGAGGTGGTGCTCGTGATCGGGGCGTCTGCGGAGGAGGAGCCGGAGCTCGAGCCAGCGGTCGAGGCCGTCGCCCGGCTGGTCGAGGCCGGGGCGAAGGCACGCAAGGCCGCCCAGGTCGTCGCCGAGCTCACCGGCACGCACGCCAACGCGCTCTACGACGCGCTGCTGGAGCGCAAGCGCGGCTGATCGTGCGCCGGGCGAGCTTTCCCGCCACCGTGACGGGAAAGATCGCCCGCGAGCGTTCCGGGGACCGCGACGGACGACCACCTAGCCTGCTCCGAGCGCATGTCCTTCTTCGTCACCACCCCGATCTACTACGTCAACGGTGCCCCGCACCTCGGGCACGCCTATACGACGATCGCGGCTGACGTGCTCGCGCGTCACCACCGTCAGCGCGGTGAGGACGTCTTCTTCCTGACCGGGACCGACGAACACGGCGAGCCCATCGCCCTCGCCGCCGAGAAGCAGGGCAAGAGCCCCCAGGCGCTCGCCGACGAGAACGCGGAGCGCTTCAAGGCGCTCGCCCCGCAGCTGGCCGCCACGAATGACTTCTTCATCCGCACCACCGACCCGGAGCACAAGGCGGCGGTGCAGGAGATCCTCACCCGCGTCAAGGAGAACGGCTTCGTCGAGCTCGGTCACTGGGAGGGCCTCTACTGCCCCCGCTGCGCGGACTTCAAGGGCGCCGACGAGATCGAGGAGGGCGACCGCTGCGCCATCCACCACATCGAGCTGACCCGCGAGAGCGAGGAGAACTGGTTCTTCAAGCTCTCCGCCTTCCAGGAGCGGCTCGAGGCGCTCTACGCCGAGCAGCCGGAGTTCGTGCTGCCGAAGGAGCGGCGCAACGAGGCGCTCGCCTTCATCGAGAGCGGCCTGCGCGACATCTCGCTCTCCCGCGGCGCGAAGCTCCAGTGGGGCGTGCAGGTGCCCTGGGATCCCGAGCACGTCTTCTACGTCTGGTTCGACGCGCTGCTCAACTACGCCACCGCGCTCACCTACGCCAAGCCCGGCGAGGACCTCACCGCGGAGTTCTGGCCCGCCGACGTCCACATCGTGGGCAAGGACATCCTCAAGTTCCACTGCGTCTACTGGCCCGCGCTGCTGATGGCCGCCGGGATGGAGGTGCCGCGCCATGTCCTCGTGCACGGCTACCTGCTGATGAACGCGGAGAAGATGAGCAAGTCGCTCGGGAACGTGCTCGATCCCTTCACGATCATCGAGCGCTTCGGCATCGACGCGCTGCGCTTCTACCTGCTCCGTGACGTCCAGTTCGGCGGGGACGGCGAGGTGAGCGCAGAGGCCTTCGAGCAGCGCTACGAGAGCGAGCTCGCCAACGACCTCGGGAACCTCGCGAGCCGCGTGAGCGCGATGGTGGTCAAGTACCGCGACGGCGCGGTCCCGGCGACGGACGCCCTCGACCTGACCGCAGACTTCGACGGGCTGCCGGAGACGGTCGCCGCGCACCTCGACCGCGGGGAGCTCACGCAGGGCCTCGAGCAGATCTGGCAGCGCGTGCGGCGGCTGAACCGCTACGTCGAGGAGCAGGCGCCCTGGAAGCTCGCCAAGGACGACGCGCTCGGCGCACAGCTCGACACCGCGCTCGCGACGCTGATCGAGGGGCTCCGCACGGTGACCGTGCTGCTGGCCGCCTACCTGCCGCAGACGAGCTCGACGCTGCTGGCCGCGCTCGGCACCAAGGAGGACGGCTGGGAGGCCGCGAGCTTCGGCGCCGGGCCGCGCGTGGCGCAGGTCGAGAAGCTCGCCCCGCTCTTCCCCAAGCACGATCCCGCCGCGGCCTGAGCACGACGCTGCCTTCGGCCGCACGGACCTCGCGTGATCGACTCCCACACCCACCTGGATTCCTGCGCGCCGCCGAACGCGGAGCTCGTGGACGCCGCGCTCCGGGCCGGGGTCACGCGGATGCTCACGGTCGGCACCGAAGAGGGGTCGAACCGCACGGCGCTCGCCGCGGCGGAGGCGTTCGGAAGCGTCTGGGCCGCGGTCGGGCGTCACCCCAACCACGCGCAGGGCTTCGACGACGCCGCCCTCGCCGACCTCCGCGAGCTCGCGCAGCACCCGCGCTGCGCCGCGATCGGCGAGACGGGCCTGGACGACTTCCGCGACTACTGTCCGCGGCCCGAGCAGGAGCGCGCGTTCTCCGCCCAGATCGCCCTGGCCCGCGAGGTCGGCAAACCGCTGATCATCCACACGCGGGCAGCGGACGACGACACGATCGCCACCCTCAAGGCGGAGGCCGAGGGCGTCCGGGTGCTCATGCACTGCTTCTCGATGCCCGACCGCGTGGACGAGTGCGTCGAGGCCGGCTGGTGGATCTCGTTCGCCGGGAACGTCACCTACAAGAAGAGCGCGGCGCTGGCCGACGCCGCCCGCCGCGTCCCCGCCGGGCGCCTGCTCGTCGAGACCGACGCGCCGTACCTGACCCCGCAGGCGGTCCGCAAGCACAAGAACCAGCCGGCCTTCGTCGCCCACACCGCCGCCTTCCTGGCCGAGGTCCGTGGCGAGACACCGGACACCTTCGCCGCCCACGTCGAGGCCACCGCCGCGGAGCTCTACCGCTGGTGAGCGCTCCCGAGCTCCCGACCCAGCCGAGCCTGCGCCGGCTCAAGCAGTTCGGGGTGCGGCCCAAGCGCGATCTCGGCCAGAACTTCCTGATCGACTCGAACATCCTCGGCGTGATCGCTCGTGCCAGCGACCTCGGCCCCGAGGAGGTCGTGCTCGAGATCGGCGGCGGCCTCGGCGTCCTGAGCGAGCATCTCGCCCCGCTCGCCCGCCACGTGCACGTCATCGAGCTCGACCGCTCGCTCGAGCCCGCGCTGCGCGACGCGCTCGACCCGTTCGGTCCCGAGCGCACGACGCTCCACCTCTCCGATGCGATGCAGCTCGACCTCGCCACGCTCGACCCCGCGCCGACCCGCGTGGTCGCGAACCTCCCCTACGGCATCGCCGCCGGGGCGATCCTCCGCACCGTCGAGGAGCTCCCGCAGGTGACCCGCTGGGTCGCGATGGTGCAGAAGGAGGTCGGCCAGCGCTTCGCCGCGTCCGCGGGCAGTTCCGCCTACGGCGTTCCGTCGGTGCTCGCCCAGCTCGCCTGCGACGTGTCCGTCCACCGCAAGGTCGCACGCACCGTCTTCCACCCGGTCCCGAACGTCGACTCGGTCCTGGTCCAGCTGGAGCGCCACGGACCGGCGGCCTCGAAGGAACTGCGCGCGCTCGTCCGCCAGTCCTTCGCCCACCGGCGCAAGGCGCTCGGTCGCTCGCTCCAGCTCGGCCCGCAGGCCACGCCCGGTTTGCGCGAGCGCGTCCGCGAGGCGCTCGTCGAGCTTGGCCACCCCGCCGATGAGCGCGCCGAGCGGCTCGAGCCGGAGGAGTTCCGGGCGCTCCACGATCTCCTGATCGCGGCCGCGTGAGGGCTCCCGCGAAGATCAACCCCTGCCTGTTCGTGGGGCAGGTCCGCTCCCAGGACGGCCGACACGAGCTGGTCTCGGTCATGCAGGCGGTCGATCTGGCCGACGAGCTTCGACTCTCCGCGGCGGGCGGCGCCGTCGACGAGGTGCACTGCCCCGGCGTCGAGGGCCCGAACCTCGTGAGCGCGGCCGTCGCCGCCTTCCGCGCGCGCACCGGCTGGGACGGCCCACCCGTCCGGATCGACATCCGCAAGCGGATCCCCGTCGCCGCCGGGATGGCGGGCGGGAGCGCTGACGCCGCCGCCGCCCTACGACTCGTCGCCGCCGCCGCCGGCCACGAGGAGCCGGCGCTCCTGCGCGAGATCGCCGCCGGGCTCGGCGCCGACGTCCCCGCGCAGGTCCGGCCCGGCCGGTTCCTGGCGACCGGCGCCGGTGAGCGGGTCGAGCCGCTCGCACCCGTCTGGCCCGGCTACGCGGTGCTCGTCCTCCCCAGCGACGGCGCGCTCTCCACCCCCGCGGTCTACGCGGAGTTCGACAAGCTCGGCCTGCAGCGCTCGGCCGCCGACCTGGCCGAGCGGGAGCGGGAGGTCCGGGCGGCGACCGCGCGGCGGCCCGGCACGCTGCCGCCGGAGCTCGTGGTCAACGACCTCGCCCCCGCGGCCGTCTCCCTGCTGCCCTCCGTCGGGGAGGCGCTCGAGCAGGTCGCCGCCTCCGGTGCCGACCACGCGCTGGTCTCCGGCTCGGGGCCGACCGTGCTCGGACTCTACGGCGACGCGCGTGTCGCCCGGACCGCGGCGCAGACCCTGCGCCGTCGCCATCCGGGCCTCGTGCTGACCGAGCCGGTGGTCTCCGCGCCGGGCCGCGGAGCATGAAGCCCCTCTGGCTCGTGGGCGCCGCCGCGCTGGCCACGTTCCTCGCGGTCCGTAGGCGCCGGCTCGAGCCCACGCTGCTCGTCGGTGGGATCATTGTCGTGCTCGGCTCCCTGCTCTACGGCCTCGGGCTCGTCGAGATCCCGGACATCGAGCAGCTCCTCGAGGACCTCGGCCGGTCGCTCGGGAAGTGGACCTACCTCCTGGTCGGCGGGCTCGCCTTCCTCGAGACCGGCGCGTTCGTCGGGCTGATCGCCCCGGGGGAGACGGCGATCGTCGTCGGCGGCGTCGTGGCGGGGCAGGGGCAGATCGACATCGTCACCCTCATCGCCCTGGTCTGGTTCGCTGCGGTCGCCGGGGACCTCACGAGCTTTGCGCTCGGCCGCTTCCTCGGGCGCGAGTTCCTCGTGCGGCACGGCGGGAAGGTCTCGATCACCCCCGAACGGCTCGAGACCGTCGAGGGCTTCTTCGAGAAGCACGGCGGCAAGGCGATCCTGCTCGGCCGTTTCGTCGGCCTCGTGCGGGCCATCGCCCCGTTCCTGGCCGGCTCCAGCGGCATGCGCGTGCGGCGCTTCCTCCCCTACGACATCATCGGCGCGGGCCTCTGGGGAACCACGTTCTGCCTGCTCGGCTACGCATTCTGGCAGAGCTTCGGCACCGTGCTCGAGTACGCGAAGACGGGCACGCTCGCACTGGGCACGACGATCGTCGTCATCACGGGCGTCGTGGTGACCGTGCGGTTCCTGCGGGAGGCGGAGAACCGGGAACGGGTCCGCGCGTTCGTCCGCGCGCAGGAGCAGCGTCCGCTCGTCGGCCCGCCCGTGCGGCTGCTCGTACGTTGCGCGGAGCGGCCCGCGCGGTTCGTGTTCGACCGGGTCACTCCCGGCAACCTCGGCCTGGAGCTGACGACGCTCGTCGCGGTCATCGCCGTCGGCGCCTTCGTGGTCATCGCCTACGCGATCACCCTCGGTGCCGGCACGACGCCGCGGGGCGACCTGCGAGCGCTCGAGATCGTGGGAGACGTCCGGACGGGCTGGCTCACCGACCTCGCCAAGGTCCTGACGAGCCTCGGGCTGCTGTCTCTGACCGCGGTGGCGGCCGCGGTGGCCTGCGCGATCCTCGTGGTCAAGCGGGAGCGCCTGGAGGCCGCGGTGATCGGCGGCGGCTACGCGTTGATGCTGCTGGCCGAGCAGCTCGTCCGCGCGGGAGTGGACCGCGCCCGCCCGGCGGGAGGCCTCGTCGAGACGACCACCGCGAGCTTCACGAGCGCCCACACCGCGCACAGCGTCGTCTGGGTCGCGATCGCCGTGGCCGTCGCCCGGGTGCTCCCCGGCTGGGGGGCGCGGACCGCCCTGGTGGCCGGCTCGGCCACGGTGGTCGTCGTGGTCGCGCTGACCCGGATGGAGCTCGGTGTCCACTATCTCTCCGACGTGCTTGCCGGCGCCGGCCTCGGCGCCGCCTGCTTCGCTGCGGTGGGCGTCGCGGCGTTGGTCGTCGCCCATCTGCGTCACAATGCGGCGGAAGGATGAGCAACGAGACCATCACCATCGTCGTGGCCGTCGGCTGCGGGCTCCTCGCCCTCGCGGCCTACGTCGGACTGATCCTCCTGCCGGCGCTGACCGCCTACTCGCGCTGGTACGAGCGGGTCGGGGCCGGGTTCCTGAGCCTGTACGTCCTGGCCGCCTTCGTGATCGCGGGCCTCGGCGGGGGCGCTGGGGTCGTGTGGTTCTGGGATCGCATCCAGGGCTAGGAGCCTGCTGAGCGTTTCCCGGGCGATCCGGCCACCCGGCGAACACGGTTCGAACGGTCACCAGGCTCCGGGACCGATCCTCGTACCGCTCCGCCGTACACTTCCGAGGCCATGACCTCCGCGGCCAAGCACGACAAGGCCGGCTCCGACCTCGGCGTGCTGGACGCGATCACCGACGCCGTCGAGTCGGGCTCGGGGCTTCCCGACGTGGTCCGTGCGGCCGCCAAGGCGCTCGACGCTTCGCTGGTCCTGGTCGATCGGGCCGGTGCCGTCCTCGCCGTCGCCGCCCGTTCACCCGCCGACGAGCGCTCGCTCGCAGCCGACGGCGCCGGCGTGGAGTCGATCGAGCTGCGGGTCGCCGACGAGCCGGTCGGAACGCTGCGGATGCGCCTGCGGGGCTCGCAGACCTCGGGCAGCGCCATGGTCAAGCTCGTCACGACGCTCGTCGCCTCCGAGGTCGAGCGCGTGCGCGCGCCCGAGCGGGCCTCGCGCGAGGCGGCCGCCGCGTTCGTACACGCCCTGCTCGATCGCTCCCTCGTGGAGCCCGAAGCGATCCTCGCGCAGGCCGCCGAGATCGGCCTGGACCTCGAGTCGGGTGCGTCGCTGCTCGTCGCTCGCGCGCATCCCCAGGTGACCGTCGAGGACGGCTGGCGCGCCCGCGTGATCGCCGTCGTCGAGCGCGGCGCCCGCGCGGTGAACACCACGGCGATCGCCGTCCCGGCCGGCCCCGAGCGGGTCGAGCGGGGCGCCGCCGAGGTCGTCGTCGTCCTGCCCGGGGGCGAGGAGGAGCAGGCCGGGCGTGCCGCCGAGGGCGTCCTGCGTGAGCTTCAGGCCGGGCTGCAGGGCCACACCTTCGCGGTCGGCCGCTCCCGCGTCGCGACCGACGTCGCAGACCTGGCCCGCGCCGGGAACGAGGCGCTGCTGGCGGCCAACGTCGCCGAGGGGGACGAAGGCGAGCGTCCCCTGCTCGCCTTCGACGCCACCGGCGCCTACCGGCTGCTGCTCCCGGCGATGATGGAGGACCCGGCGGAGCTCCAGCGCTTCTACGCGGAGACCGTGGAGTCGCTCGTCTCCTACGACGAGCAGTACGAGACCGACCTGGTGCAGACCGTCGTCGCCTTCCTCGAGGCCGACGGCAACGTGGCCGGCACCGCTCAGCGGCTCTTCACCCACCGCCACACCATCCGCTACCGGCTAGAGCGCGTCCGCGATCTCTCCGGGCTCGACGTCGGCTCGACCGACGGGCGCGAGAAGCTCTCGCTCGGGCTCAAGGCCATGCGCGTGCTGGGTATCGCCAAGCGCGGCGGGCCGGCAACCGAGCGGGGCGCGGGCGGCGGGCGGGTCCCCCGGCGCTAGCTTCCGGGCATGCGCATCGGCATCATCACGGGCTCGGGCACGTACGCCCTGCCGGGGCTCGAGGCGGGCGATCCGACCCCGGTGGAGACTCGCTTCGGCACCGTCCCGATCACCCACGGCACCTTCGCGGGCTGCGAGGTCGTCCACGTCTCACGCCACCGCGAGGGACACGAGCTGCTCTCCTCGGCGGTCACCCACCAGGCGAACATCACCGCGCTCGCGGAGGCCGGGGTCGACGCGATCCTCGCCGCCACGGTCTGCGGGGCGAGCGACGCGAGCGTCCCCCTGGGCTCCCTGATCGTCTTCGATGACCTCTTCTTCCTGCAGAACCGACTGCCTGACGGCTCGATCTGCACGCTCCACACCGAGCCCGGCGCGCCCGGGCGGGGCCACTGGGTCTTCGACGACCCGTTCTCGGCACCGCTGCGCCAAGCGCTCCTCACCGGGGCGCGGGAGTGCGGGCACGAGGTCCGCGACGGCGGCACGTACGGCCACGTCGACGGTCCCCGCTTCAACACGAAGTCCGAGATCCGCATGCTGATGGGCGCGGGGGTCACGGCGGTCTCCCAGACCGCCGGTCCCGAGACGGTGCTCGCCGGTGAGGCGAAGCTGCCCTTCGCCCTGCTCGGCTACGCCACCGACTACGCCAACGGCGTGCAGGAGGAGGCCACCGAGATGGCCGAGCTCGTCCGGCTCATCGAGGCGAGCACCGCCACCTTCGCCGGCACGCTCGCGGCGACGCTCCCGCGGCTGGCCGACGCCGAGGTCGCCCCGACCGGCGGGCACTTCTCCTGGGACTGAGTCGTCCCGGGGGAGGCCTCGGCACGCCGGCCGCCGTCGTGCTGGCGAGCCTCGCGGCACCGCTCGACCCGGAGC
>JACDAP010000031.1 GCA_013695395.1 Solirubrobacterales bacterium | reverse complement strand
GCGCTACCCCGGCCTCGGTGGCGGCGCTCGCGCGCACGGCGGCCACGAAGGCCTCGACGAGCTCGGGATCCTTCTCGCCCGGCGCGCGTTCGACGCCGGATGAGACATCGACCGCCCAGGGCCGGGTCGCGGCGATCCCGTCCCCGACGTTCTCGGGCGTGAGCCCCCCCGCGAGCACGAGCGGGACCTCGGAGCGTCGCTCGTCCGCGAGCTCCCAGTCGAACGTCTCGCCGGTGCCCCCGGGAACTCCCGCGCGGTAGTGGTCGAGCAGATGCGCGTCGACGTTGCGGAACGCGTCGATCGCCTGCACGTCGGCCCGGGCGCGGATCCGGGCGGCCTTGATCACCTTGACGCCCGCGCGCCGCGCGACTGCCTCGCAGAACGACGGCCCCTCGTGGCCGTGCAGCTGGACCCAGGTGAGGCCGACCGCCTCCGCGGTCCCGACGACCTCGTCGAGCGTCGCGTCCACGAACAGCCCGACCAGCTCGGTACGTCGCCGCAGCGGTCCGGCGATCTCAGCCGCGGTGGGGATGCTCACCGCACGGGGCGATCCGGGCCAGAACACCATCCCGATCGCCCAGGCGCCCGTCTCGACGGCGTGCTCGGCCGCCGCGGGCGCGGTGAGGCCACAGATCTTGATGCGGGGGACGGCGACGGACACGCCCGCCATCGTAGAGAGGAGCCGCCCGGCAGCCCCCGCCCGGTGCCGCTTCGGGCGCTCAGCCGCCTACAGCGGCTCAGAGCCCTCGTGGAGGCCCGTGAGCTCGCGCAGCGCCGCCTCGGGCTCGGGCGCACGCATCAGGCTCTCCCCGATGAGCACGGCGTCGACCCCCACCCGTTCGAGCTCCTCGAGCTGCTCCCGCGCGTGGAAGCCGGACTCCGAGACGACGGTCTTTCCCGCCGGGATGTCGGCGAGCAGCTCGAAGGTCCGCTCGATGTCGACCGAGAAGTCGGTGAGGTCGCGGTTGTTGATGCCGATGACGTCGGCGTCGAGCTCCTCGAGCGCGCGCTCGAGCTCTTCCTCGTCGTGCACCTCGACGAGCACGTCGAGATCCAGGTCGAGCGCCTCCCGGAAGAGGCTCTTCAGCTCCTTCTCGTCGAGCGCGGCGACGATGAGCAGGATGGCGTCTGCCCCCCAGGCCGCAGACTCGTAGACCTGGTACGGGTCGACGATGAAGTCCTTGCGGAGGATCGGCAGGCGACAGGCGTCCTGTGCGGCGGTGAGATCCTCGAGTCCCCCGGCGAAGTGGGGTCCCTCGGTGAGGATCGACAGGGCGGCCGCACCGCCGCGCTCGTAGGCGGCCACGATCTCCTCGACCGTGGATCCCGCGCGGATCTCGCCGGCCGAGGGCGATCGTCGCTTGTGCTCGGCGATCACCGAGATCCCCGGGCGGGTCAACGCCTCCGAGAACGGGCGGTCGTCGCCCCGGGCGGCCAGGTGTGCCTCGAGCTCGGCCAGGGGAACGGCCTTGCGCCGGCGCCGGACCTCCTTCTGCGTGCTCTCGACGATGCGTTCCAGGACGTTCATGTGGCGGACTCCTGCGAGATGACGAGGTAGCGGTCGAGCGCCTGCGCCGCGCGGCCGTCGTCGACGGCCTCCTGGGCGGCGGCGACGCCTTCGGGCAGGTCCTGCGCCCGGCCGGCCGCATAGATCGCGGCGCCCGCGTTCAGCACGGCGATGTCCCGGGCGGGGCCACGGGTTCCCTCGAGCACCCGGCGCGTGACGGTTGCGTTCTCCCTGGGGCTTCCGCCGAGGATCGCCGCGGGGTCGCCCGGCGGCAGGCCGACGTCGGCGGCGGCGACCACGTAGCGCCGCAGCTCGGTCCCGTTGACCTCGACGACCTGCGTCGCGGCCGACGTGCTCATCTCGTCGAGTCCATCCTCGCTCGACACTACCAGCGCCCGCTCGCAGTCCAGCCGCGCGAGGGCGCCGGCGACGACCTCGAGCATGCCCGGGTCGGAGACGCCGATCAGCTGACGGCGCGCGCCGGCGGGGTTCGTGAGCGGGCCGAGGAAGTTGAAGACGGTCCGCACGGCGAGCTCCTTGCGCACTGGCACGACGAAGCGGGTGGCCGCGTGGTGGGCGGGGGCGAACATGAAGCCGAAGCCCGCCTCGTCGATGCAGCGCCCGACGGCCTCCGGTGTCAGGTCGATCCTCGCCCCCAGCGCCTCGAGCACGTCAGCCGAGCCGGACGCGCTCGTGGCCGAGCGATTGCCGTGCTTGGCCACCGCGCAGCCCGCTCCGGCGGCGATGAGCGCGGCGGTGGTCGAGACGTTGAAGCTCGAGCGCCCGCCACCGGTCCCCGCGGTGTCGAGCAGGTCCTCGCGGGTGCTCGAGACGGGGGTGGCGAACGACCGCATCGTCCCGGCCAGCCCGGCGAGCTCGGCCGCGGTCTCCCCCTTGGCGCGCAGCGCGATCAGGAACGCGGCGATCTGCACCTCGGAGGCGGCGCCGCCCATGATCTCGGCCAGCACCGCGCCTGCCTGCTCCTGGGAGAGGTCCGTGCGGGAGGCGAGCGAGTCGATCGCCTGGGTCAGGACCTCGTGCGGCATCTCAGCGTGGGCAGCCTACCGCGGGGCGCGGGCGGGGTCCCTGCGGCCTGCGAACCGCGACCGACCGAGCGAGCGCGGCCGAACCGGTGGCGCGCGGTTCAGCGGCCCTTGATCTTGTTGCCGAAGATCCCCTGCTTCTTCCAGGCCGAGTCCTTCTTGGCCGGGATGAGCAGGAAGATGATCGGACCGAGCGGGTACAGGATCAGGCCGGCGGCGAGGCCCGGCTTGTCGGTGTAGCCCTTGCGCTCGGAGAGGTAGCTGGCGACGATCGCGCAGACGAGCCAACCGAGCAGCAGGTAGAGCGCGGTGGCCCCGAGCAGGGCGAGCGGGGCGATCAGGACGGCGGTCACGGGTCAGGCTCCGAGGTAGGCGGCTTGCACGTCGGGGTTCTCGCGCAGCGAGGCGGACGTGTCGGCCAAGGCGACCGTCCCGGTCTCGAGCACGTAGGCCCGGTTCGAGACCCCGAGCCCGTAGTTCGCGTTCTGCTCCACGAGCAGGATCGTCGTGCCCTGCTTGTTGATCTCGACGATCGTCTCGTAGATGCGGTCGACGAGGATCGGCGCGATGCCCATGGAGGGCTCGTCGAGAAGCAGCAGGCGCGGCTTGGCCATGAGGGCCCGGCCGATGGCGAGCATCTGCTGCTCCCCGCCGGACATCGTGCCCGCCTTCTGCTTCTCGCGCTCCTTCAGCCGTGGGAACAGGTCGAAGACGCGATCCATGTCGCTGTTGATCTCGGCCTTGTCGTTGCGCAGGTAGGCGCCGAGATCGAGGTTCTCGCGCACGGTCATGCGCTGGAAGCACTTGCGGCCCTCAGGAGACTGCGAGATCCCCTTGGCGACGATCTGCTGCGGCGGGGTGGCCGAGATGTCCTCACCCTCGAAACGGATCGCGCCGGAGCGGATCGGCGAGAGCCCGGAGATCGAACGCAGCGTCGTGGACTTCCCGGCACCGTTGGAGCCGATGAGGGTGACGATCTCGCCCTCCTCCACGGTCAGCGAGATGCTCTTCAGCGCCTGGATGTTGCCGTAGTAGGTCTGGATGTCGTCGACTTCGAGGAGCGCCATGGCGCTATCCCTGCTTTCCGAGGTAGGCCTCGACGACGGCGGGATCGGCCCGAACGGCCGTCGGCTCGCCCTCCGCGATCTTGATGCCGTGGTCCAAGACGGTGACGCGCTCCGAAACGTCCATGACGACCTTCATGTCGTGCTCGATGAGCAGGATCGAGAGGTCCCGCTCGTCGCGCAGCTTGCGCATCAGCCCGGTGAGCTGGTGGGACTCGTTCGGGTTCATGCCGGCGGTCGGCTCGTCGAGCAGCAGCAGCCGCGGCTCGGAGGCCAGGGCCCGGGCGATCTCCACACGGCGCTGGTCGCCGTAGGAGAGGTTGATCGCGAGTTGGTCGAAGGAGCTCTTCGGCATCCCGACCTCGGCGAGGATCTCCCGGCCGATCTCGCGGACCCGCTCCTCCTCCCGCCGCACGCGCGGCGTCCGCAGGATCGAGCCCCAGACCCCGGCCCGCATCCGGGTGTGCTGGCCGACCATCACGTTCTCGAGCGCGGTCATCGTCCCGAACAGGCGGATGTTCTGGAACGTCCGCGCCACGCCCATGCGTGTGATGATGTCGGGGCGCGTACCCGTGACGTCCTTGCCGAGGAAGACGATCCGACCCATCGAGGGCTTGTAGAGGCCCGTGAGCATGTTGAAGAACGTGGTCTTGCCCGCGCCGTTGGGCCCGATGACCGAGACGATCGCGTTCTGGGGGATGGTGAACGTGATGTCGGAGACGGCGGTCAGGCCGCCGAAGATCTTCGTCGCGTTCTCGATGTCCATGAGCGGCGCCCCCGGCGCGAGCTCGACACGTTTCCTCGGCTTCAGGACGTCCTCGTCCTTGGCCTTGCGGGCCGACTGGTCGGCCGCCTCGGACGGACTCATGTGCGCACCTCGAAGGACGTCTCGCCGGCGTCTATGTCCTGGTGCAGCTCGATCTGTCGTCGTCGCTCCGGCACGAGGCCCTCGGGACGCAGCACCATCACGATCAGCAGCAGGAAGCCGAAGATGCCGAAGCCGAGGTCGGTGAGCTCGAAGTCGAGCCCGAACAGGTCCTTGGGCACCGTCCGGAAGATGTCCGGGATCAGGTAGGAGTTGATGAGGGAGAGCAGGAGCGCGCCGACGACGACGCCCCAGACCGATCCGAGGCCGCCGAGGATCACCATGGCGAGCACGAAGATCGAGAAGGAGAACTTGAACTGGTCGGCGTTGACCGTGCTCAGGTAGGAGGCTTGGAAGGCACCGGAGACCCCGCCGATCGCCGCGCCGACCGCGTAGGCGTAGAGCTTCGTCTTGACCAGCGGAACGCCCATCGAGGCGGCGGCGACCTCGTCCTCCCGGAGCGCGATCCACGCCCGGCCGAGCCGTGAGTCACGCAGACGGATGACCACGAACAGCGTGATGAACACGAGCGTGAGCGCGAACCAGTACCACGGGCGGAGATTCAACTGACCGAACTGGAACAGCTGGATGCCGGGGTCCGCGAAGTTCGGGAGCGGCAGTTGGACCTGGTCGACCGGCGTGATGCCGTTGACCCCGGCCGTGAGCTTGGCCGACTCGCCGAACGGCAGGTTGATCTGGTCACCGTTGACGGCGAAGACCCGGATGATCTCCCCGAAGGCCAGCGTGACGATCGCGATGTAGTCGCCGCGCAGGCGCAGGGTCGGCAGGCCGATGATGACCCCGCCGATCATGCAGACGATCATCGCGGCCACGAGGACGATCAGGAAGTTCGCGTGGATCCCGGGGATGTTGGTGATGAACCCGGTCACGCCGATGTGCACGTTGGCGTCGGCGAAGAACCCCGAGGCGAACCAACCGACGGAGTAGGCGCCGAGCGCGAAGAACGCGACGTAGCCGAGGTCGAGGAGACCGGCGAAGCCGACGACCACGTTCAGCCCGAGCGCCATGATCACGAAGGCCAAGGCGGTGATCGAGTCATCCATGAAGCCCGCGATCGGGTCGAACAGGAACGGCATGAGAATCGCGAAGATCGCGATGGCCAGGAAGGCGAGCTTACCGACGATCGGCGGGATTCCGCTGTCCAGCGAGTACTTCTTGGTGGACGGTGCCTGGTCCGTCGGGTTTGCGATGGCCATCAGCCCGCCTCCCTCGTCTCTTCTCCGATGAGCCCAGAGGGCTTGAACACCATGACCAGCACCAGGTAGCTGAACACGATCGCGGGCGTCCATTCCGCCCCGATCCGGTTGTCCGAGGTCTGTTGGACGATCCCGATGATCAGCCCGCCCAGGACTGCGCCCTTGAGGTTGCCGATGCCGCCCATGACGGCGGCGGTGAAGGCGATCAGCCCGGCCTGGAAGCCCTGGAAGAACCAGACGGTCGTCTGGTAGAGGGCGTAGATCAGGCCCGCTGCGCCGGCGAGCATCCCGCCGATCAGGAACGTCAGGGAGATGGTGGTGTCGACGTTGATCCCCTGCAGTCGCGCAGCATCCGGATCCTGCGCGGTCGCGCGCATCGCCTTGCCCAGGCGGCTCTTCGTGATGAAGGTGACCATCAGCAGGACGAGCGGGATGGTGACCGCGATGGCCAGCAGGTCCGCGCGCTGGATGCGCACACCGAGGACGGTGGCCACCTCCTGCTGGGCGCGGAGCAGGTCGGGGACGCCCTTGGGCGAGCCGCCGAGCCAGAGCAGGCCGACGTTCTGCAGGATGAAGGAGAAGCCGACCGCGGTGATGAGCGGCGCGAGCTTCGACGCGCCGCGCAGCGGCCGGTAGGCGACCTTCTCGATCATGACGTTCAGCGCTCCGCAGGTGACCATGGCGATGATCAGCGTCAGCAGCAGCCCGACCACGAGGCCCAGCGGGCCGGTGACGAGGGTGAGGCCGAACGTGCCCCAGAGGCCGACCGAGACGAACGAGCCGATCATGAACGTATCGCCGTGGGCGAAGTTGATCAGCTCGATGATCCCGTAGACGAGCGTGTAGCCGACGGCGATCAAGGCCCAGATCGAGCCGTTGGAGAGCCCCTCGAAGATGTTCGTGGCCAGCCGTGACAGGTTGCCCTGCTCTGACAGATCCTTGATCCCGAAGGCGACCAGCGGCGCGATGAGGACGAAGTAGAGGCCGTACTTGTTCGCCAGGTCGGCGATGAGCTTGCGGCTGCTGGACGGTGCAGCCGCGGGCATCGGAGGTGCTTCGGCGGTAGCCACGACGGGTTCCTAGCGGTCGGTGGGCTGAACAGGAAAGTGGGTGGA
>JACDAP010000013.1 GCA_013695395.1 Solirubrobacterales bacterium | reverse complement strand
GCTCAGGCCGGCTCGAGCTGCCCGTCGTGCTCCTCGAGCACGGCCACGAGCGCCGCGACGACCGCCGGGTCGAACTGGCGACCCGCGTGGTGGCCGAGCTCGGCGAGCGCCTCGCCGTGGGCGAGCGCCCGCCGGTACGGGCGGTCCGTGGTCATCGCGTGGTAGGCGTCGCAGGCGAGCACGATGCGAGCGCCGAGGGGGATCGCCTCACCGCGCAGTCCGTCCGGGTAGCCCGTGCCGTCCCAGTTCTCGTGCTCGTGGCGGACGATGGGCAGGACGTCGGCCAGGAACTCGACGGGCGCGAGGATCTGCTAGCCGACGACGGTGTGGCGCCGCATCAGCTCCCACTCCTCGTCGGTGAGCGGCCCCTGCTTGTTGAGCACCGACTCGGGCACCGCGATCTTCCCGATGTCGTGGAAGATCGCGCCGTAATGGAGCGTGCGCAGCGCCGGGCTGCTCATTCCGAGCCGGGCCCCGACCTCCTTGGCCCAGCCGACGATCGAACTCGCGTGCTCGGCGGTGTAGCTGTCCTTGGCCTCGAGGGCCGTGGCCAGCGCCGTCGCGGTTCCGATGTAGGCGCGCTCGAGCTGGCTGTAGAGCTCGGCCGCGCGGAGCGCGCTGCCCGCCTGGTCGGCGACGGTGGAGAGCAGGCGTGCGTCCTCGGCGTCGAAGGCGTCACGATGCGCCTCCTCGATGTTGATCACGCCCCACAGCTCCTCCCCCACCCAGATCGGGGCGACGAGCTCCGAGTGGGTCTCGGCGGTCTCGCTCGTCTCGACGAAGTGCTCTTCGAGCGTCACGTCGTTGCAGAGAACGACCCGGTTCTCGCTCAGGGCACGGCCGATGATCCCGACGGTGCGCGGCTGGCTCCAGCGCCCGGCGCCCAGGCGCTGGAACGCACCGCCGCGGGTGGCCACGGCGTAGACGCGCTCGTCCTCCCGGAGCCTCACGACCGCGCAGAGGTAGTAGCCGAACTGCCGGTGAAGCTCGTCGACGACGGCTTCGGCGATCGCCTCCGGGTCGACCAGGGCGCCGATGCGGGCGCCGAGCGTGTTGGCCATCATGAGCCGCCGGGCGTCGCGGGCCGGGTGTTGCGTGCGCTCGAACCGCGGGCCCGGGGTCCGGCTGCCGTTGGCCTGCGTGGATGCCTCGAGCGAGAGGGGCGCCGCGCGCCGGCGGGCAGGTGCGGAGCGCTCACTCACCGGAAGCCGCTCGGGGACGAGGCTCGCCCGGATCGCCTGGCCGCGGCCGCCGTGGTGCTTGCCGTGGAGCAGCGCGCGATCGGCGGCCTCGAGCAGCCGGGCGCCTTCGGTCTCGCCGGTGCTCGTCGCGATCCCGGCGGTGGCGATCACCTCGAGTGGCCGATCGAACCCCGACATCTCGGCGCGCACCCCGTCGATCGCGCGAACCGCGATCTCGTGGGCGGCGGCCTCGTCGGCTCCGACTGCGACGATCGCGAACTCGTCCCCGCCGTACCGGGCGACGACGTCGTAGGGCCGGGTCGCCAGCCGGAGCGCCTGCCCGACGCGCCGCAGGACCTCGTCACCGACCAGGTGGCCCTCCCGCTCGTTGACCTGTTTGAAGTCGTCGATGTCGAGGAGGAGGACCGAGAGGTCCTGCCCGGTCCGCGCGGTGCGCTGGACCTCTCGGGCGAGCGCCTCCTGCAGGGCCGCGTGATTCAGGCACCCGGTGAGCCCGTCGGTCCGGGCGGCCTGCTCGAGGCCGGCCGCGGTGCTGGCGTTGCGGCACGCGGCGGCCGCGATCTCCCCGAACGCCTCCAGGAGCGCGAGGTCCTGCGCGCTCACGAAATGGGTACGGGTGAAGCCGATCGAGAGGACCCCCCGGAGCTCGCCGTCCCAGTGCATGGGGACGGCCAGGCAGCTGAGGACGTCGCTGAACGGCGAATCGGGCGCCGGTGCGGCGATCCGCTGGTAGTCGTTCGTGAGGATCGCGCGGTCGGAGAGCGCGACCCGGCCGGAGATGCCCTCGCCCGGCGCCATGCGGTGCCCGATGTTCTCCTCGGCCAGGCCGATCGCCGACTCGATCACGAGGTCGCCGGTCCGGTCGAGGATGTAGGCGGCGGCGCAGTCGCCGCCGAGGATGGCCTGGGACTGGCGGCAGATGGCGTCCAGGACGGAGGTCTCGTCGAGGGTCTCGTTGAGGATCCGTGCGGCGCGGGCGAGGGCGGCCTGCTGGGCGGTCCGGGCGGTCTGCGCCTCCACCAGCCGCAGCTG
>JACDAP010000616.1 GCA_013695395.1 Solirubrobacterales bacterium | reverse complement strand
CCTGTAGGTAGGGATATGTGCCCTGACCAGGACTTATGCTTGTGGATAACCCTGAAAAAGAACAGGTGTTCGATCGGTATAGGTTCTATTGTAAAGCTTATCTGTGGATAACTTATTATAAAGCAATAGGAAGAGGATTGAAGTAAGGGTATAAATAGAAATAGACCCTCTACCAATAAAGGTAAGGGTCTAAATAAGCTTATTAACTAATAGAAAGGAAGAAGGCCGCAAATCTTTTAATTGTCTTTATTTTTTTAATGTGAACGAGTGGCTAAAATTGCGACTTCGAGGTACGAAGAAACGGGGCCGAAACTCCGAAGAGTCTCGACCCCGTTCCTAGTTAGCGTTCTCGTCTATGTATTCCACCCACCATCTATTCGGTTTACCGTTTCCTCCCATTACCCAGCTTGTCTGGGATATTCCTCGCTTACTAAGTTTCAAGCACCTATCTACTTGAGATTCAGTAAGCGGTAGATTACTTCGCAGTAGAACTATCATCTGCTTAACCAACCTGCAAATGTCATCACAATAATCCTCCAGATCACTGTGGGTAGCTTGACTTAGTAGAATGGAAAGCTGAATACACTTCCGTAAGGTACTCAGACTCTTCGCAAAGTTTCGTAATCGTTCCCTCAACGATTCCGGGCGCCCAATCGTAATCCAGTTCTAATTGCTCGTTCATTAGGTAGCCTTTCGTTTATCGGAGCAATTCGCTCCCTGCCCTATCTAATCGACGCTGATTAGATAGGGGTCGGGAACTAACTACTATCCGACGATAGCGGCGAGCTTAGCGGCGAGCTTCTGTTCCAGTGTTTGTGCGACACGACCCGGCCGCCCATTCTTAAAGTCTGACTTCGCTCGAATCGATGGGACATCGGTCGAAACCCTACCGGATTCGTGTCCGTTCCAGACAGTCTGATCGAATGGCTGGCGCAATTCCCCAGCAACTTCAAACAGTGACTTGATAGCGGCGGAAAGCTGAAGCTGCTCTCCAATCGGGGCGGAAGTCCACTCCTCAGAATAGACCGGCATTCCCAACTCAGTGAACACTGTAGCCAGTGCCTGAGTAACTGCCTCAAAATTGACGTTCATAACTTGTAGCCTTTCGCTTTCGCTTTGCGGGGGAATCTCCCTCACAAGACAAGAGTACCATATAAAGCGATGCACGTCAATACATTTCTAATGTGACCCATGTCACATAAGCGTAGCTAACAACGTACGGTGTGGTATGCATACACATACTATAAGGTATACCTAACACCATACCATACGGTACGCATACACATACTGTTAGGTATGGGGTACACTATGTGTTAGGTATACCTAACACCATACGTTGTAGTATCCTTACCTCTGTTGTTAAGTCTGCCTTACAATTTCAATAAACCCCGCTTACTAATTCATATACGGGGAACCTTATACCCAGTGTTAAGTATACCTAACACGAATTGATCCCCCTTATGCGATAATGGAATGTTTCATTTTGTTAGCTATTCAGCTGAAAATCTTTTTTTAGGTTTGAGCACAGTCTAAAATACTAAGGAATCCCTTATTTCCAGAAAATTTTTTCAAATTTGACATTTGAGCACAGATAAAGTATCTTATGCTAATGCCTCTAGCAGAAGATGCACAAAGCTTCATAGATTCGATCAAAGCATTCCAAAACAAAACTGAAACTAAAACTAAAACTGAAACCTCCATAGAGAAGCCATTTTTGGAACCAGTTACCTATAAAGGTTTCGATTTCACTAAGTGGCCTAAGAAGAAGCTAGATTTTAGAAAAGAAGCAATCACTTTCATCGAAGTCTTCTTTTTTACTCACAATCGACTTCCTGTTTTACAAGATTTTAAACAAAGTAACCTAGAAGGTCAACCAGCCAATCTGTCTGATTGGCAAGATTTCCTAGTCTCCATAGAAGAAAGCCTTTCTAATAGAGGTATCCCTCCATATGAAACGCCACAAGCTTACCTTGAACCAAAGTTCGTCTTTGCTGTAAACTCTATCGTTAACCCGCATGATAAGAGAACGATCCCAGCTAAGCTTAAAGAAGTCGAACTTTCCACTAAACAGTGGACTGCACTCTTAAGAAACCCAGTCCACCTTGAATACTACCAAACCAGATTAAACGCCATATTCAATGAAGATGCTCAGAATGATGCTAAGGTCGCCCTTCATAGAATGATTGTGGGTGGAGACCTCCAAGCAATTAAGCATTTCCATGAAATGCAAAACATCTATCGGCCTAATCAGGATACTAATCAACTCTTAATAACCGTCTTAAAGACTGTTATGGAAATCCTAGCTATGCACGTTGCACCAGATGTCTTAGGTAAAGTAGCACAAGCTTTAAGACAAAGTGAAGCGATTCCGATCGAAATGAAAGCAAGTTAATGAAAACAGTAAACGAATACCTCAAATCGATTGGCGTAGAAGATAAGCAAGTCTTAACGATTACTCACATCAAAGATTTCGACGCCTTCAACGTTAAATTGAAAGATGGACGAGAAATCCTAGTTACAGGACAACAGTTAATATGAAAACAAAACTAGGAATAATGGAAAGTGATATCCAACCAATTGTTTCTCGCTTAGTTTATAAGGTTACTCTTTGGAATTATCGCAAGTTAGAAATTGGATCTCCTAGATGAAAACTTACCCACGGTCGTCGTGGACCGCTCATGTTCCTAAATCTACTACTGTAGGTGACACCTATATAGGTATGGATTATTTCGATACCCCTCCTACTAAGATTGAGTTTATTCCTGTAGGTAACAACCGTACCTACATGAATCTAAATCCTTTCATTGAACTAGATCTTCTAAGGAAGAAAGCTTCTAATGGAACAGCATGGTCTGATATCGATTATAACTATGCTATCTCTCAAAACTTTGAAGGAATCTTTGTTTTAAGGGGAGGAATCACCAAGTGTAGGGAAACTCAAAGTTTGAGAGTTCTAATGCTTATTGGACAGCACGAGGCTGCCAGCGACCTGCTGAAGCAGAATCAAACTCTTTTGGTTGATAACCCCGCTCCTAGAGCAGTATTAAAGCTAGGAGATGTAGGTGTACACGTATTCGATCTTATTGAATACCTATCAGGTTTAGGTTTCTATCAAGCTAGGAATGACGGTATCTATTCTGAACAAGTTGTTCAAGCGGTTAAAAAGTTACAGCAATACCAAGGTCAGGCAAACTTGTCTGGCGTATACGATACGGGGACATATAGTCGATGCCTAAAGAAGAACCACCAATTAGTTTAGATCAAGTCTTCTTATTATTTGAGGAAGGTTTAAGACAAGCTGCTTCAAGCCCTGGAATCCAATCATATCGGCCGCATGCTTCACAACAAAAGTTTCACGAATCCGATTCAAAAGAAAAGCTTTACATGGGAGGAAACAGAAGTGGAAAAACAACAGGAGCAATTGCTGAAGATGTATTTTGGCTCACGGGAAATCACCCCTACAGAGAAGTACCGGCTCCTCCAATTCGTGGAAGAATTGTCGCAGTCGACATTGAAGATGGAATTAAAAAGATCGCCTTACCGGAACTTGCTAAATGGACTCCACGAAGCTCTTTAATTAATGATAGTTGGGAAGATTCATATGATAAAGCAGCTAGAACTCTAACGCTTAATAATGGTTCCTTTGTAGAGTTAATGAGTTATGAGCAAGATGTAGAAAAGTTCGCGGGAGTTTCCCGTCATTTTGTCCATTTCGATGAAGAGCCACCTAAAGACATTTATGATGAATGTCTCATGAGATTAGTAGATACCGACGGTTCCTACTGGATAGCTATGACGCCCCTAGTGGAATTGACGTGGATTCAAAAAGCTATCTATGATCCTTGGAAAGCCGGGGATAATTCTATCTTTGTCCTTCTAGTTAATACTGAAGAAAACCCTTACATCTCTGTAGAAGCTCTCGACCGCTTAACTAGAGGATTAACTGAGGAAGAAAGATCGGCCCGCAGAGCGGGTACATTTGTTTCTCATACAGGGATTATTTATTCAGGAAGCTTCTCGGCTCAAGACTTTAAAGAGGGTGGAAATGTTGTTCCCGACATTCTTAATTTCAGGTTTAAAGAATATATCGAGGGTTGGGGCCACTTTGTATGTATGGATCATGGTCTTGTTAATCCAACAGTTTTTCTATTTTGTTGTTTCAATGGAGACAATGACACCATTATCTATGATGAACTATATATTCATGAAGGTAAACGACTAGTCAGGGACAATGCTCTACAGTATTTGCAGCGACTTGAAACGCTCAACCTGAAGCCGCTATATTGTGTAGGTGACCCGTCCATCCAGAATCGAAACGCTATTACTGGAACAAGCGTTCAATCGGAATATCAGGAACATGGTGTAGGTATAGCCTTAGGCTATAATGATGTATCAGCTGGCATTGCCAGAACACAAAACAGATTTGCCCAAAGAAAGCTTTTCGTATCAGAGAGATGTGAGTGGACTCTTAAAGAAATTGCAAACTACCGTTGGGATAAGTTCTCATCTTCAAAGATGATGTCTAGGAGAAATAAAAAGGAAACTCCGCTAAAGAAAGACGATCACTGTATGGATGCACTTCGATACGGCGTCATGAGTAGACCTGTATTAGAGGGAGAGCAATTATTACCTGTAGGCAATATCCTGAACGTCGCGGTAGCGGGTCCCATAGAGATGGATTATGAATTATGCTTCAGTTCTCCTCAAAATTCGTTTGATGAAGTATTAGGAATAGAATGGTAAAGTTATGATTATTTTAGAGAAGCCCAACTATCCTCCATACGTTTGTATCTTATGCGGATTAGGCACCGGTTCTGATAGGAAGTGGTGGGTTGATCTACAATTTCAACTAGACAACCATTTTAATCCTGTTCAAGACGGCGCCATATATCTGTGTAATGAATGTTATGATTCACTCATACAGGATGTAGGGAATATGTTAGAGACAATGAATCTTACCCCTGTAGGTGAAAAACCTACCTACAATCTTGTAGCAGAGTTAAAGACAGAGGAAAGTTATGGATCCGGAATTTTTAATCAAGATGCAACAGGAGTTGATTATCGCCCAACAGAAGACGATTCAGAACCAGAACGAGACGATAACAAAGTTGAGCCAAGCGTTCCTGATGCAACAAGCGGGAGCCTTACCGACTTTAGAGGATTCTTCGGAGGAAACCGAGGAAGTTGAAGAAGTTGCACCATTTGATCCAATTGAGTTTATAGAAAGTGAAATAGAAAATGTCAGTTAAAGAAAAAGAGCTAGACGACCGATTTAAGTTTGGTCCAGCACCTATTCAAACTCCAGAAGATGCTCATATGGCATTCCTTCGTGAAGAGATTTCGGAAGATGAATTCCGTAGGGCTTGTGGTAAGTTTGGAGTAATGCCTGGGCATTTCGATAATCGGACATTGACTCCTGTAGAAGCTATGGAATCAGCATTCATTCCTAAGATTCCCGATGATATGCAGTCTGGTCCTACAAGTATTCCTACCGCAGAAGAGCGGCTTGAGATGGTTGAGCAGAAGTCTGACCTTCGAGAAGAAGCTACTAAGAATGCTGAGAAGCTAGATACTGTAGAAGAAGTAGTCAAGATGGAATCCAATGCTGATTATCATCACAAGCTTGAAGCTAAGCATATTAAGCCAGTAACTGAAGCCCAAAAGAATAAGGAGGAAACTACTAAGAAAGCAGAAAAGGATTCAGATACTAAGAGTTCTAATCCTGCTTCTAGTAAGAGTCCAGATACCGCACCTGTTGGAAGCTCTTCTACAAATAAGAGTTCAACTCCTACTCCTACTAAGAGTTCAAGTGCTCCTACTAAGGGTATGTCTATTCCTAAGGTTAGCCCAACCACACCTAACCCCGCTAAGAAGTAATAATGGAACTTGTGGCAGGCTCTGCGGATCAAAAACTCATTGCGAAATGGGATCAGAACTTAAGGGCCTGCCAACAAGCTCGTGTTTATTTCGAACGTCAATGGCACGAGAATTTGTGTTTCTATTTCGGTAGACAGTGGATTGTAGCTACACAAACAGGTACAAATGGTAGCTTTAGAATTGTAGAACAGTCTACACAAGATAATTGGCGGGTAAGACATACTGCGAATAGAATTCTGCGAATTATTCGTACAGAACTAACGAAGCTCTCTAAAGAAGAACCTCAATACTTTTGTATGCCTTCCTCTACTGAGGAGAAAGATCGTCTGGCCGCTATGGCCGGCGATGCTATTGCGGAGTTCATTCTCCGCACAAAATACTTCAATCGCAAAAGAGCGGAAGCTACTCTTTGGGCAGTCTTATGCGGAACAGGTTACCTTAAGAACTACTATGATCCTAATGCTATTGAGAATGACGGTAAGCCTGGTAAGATCGATTTTGAAGCGGTAACCGCTTTCCATCTATTTGCACCTAACCTACAAGTTGTAGATATTCAACGTCAACCGTATATTATGCATAACCGTACGATGAGTCAAGAGGAAGTGTGGGCCTCTTACGAAGTCGAACTAGAACCCAACACAGAGTCGTCAAATCTGATTATGGACTCGAGATTTATCAGCGCCCTAGGAGTGAAGGGTAATAAATCTGGAGAAACTAACCAGTGCTATGTTAAAGAAGTTTATGTAAAGCCTAATAAAGAATTCCCTAACGGCGCCATGTTCGTATATGGAGAAAATAAGATCCTATACGTTTATGAGAAGTCTGTAAACCCTACAGAAGATATGGAAGAGCAACCTGTAGGTTTGCCTGTAGGTATGCTTGATGATCCTAAAGTCGTGGGGGAGGAATCGTTTGGTAACTTGGCGGTTCCTCCCTCTCCTTCTGATGAAAATGAAACTGAAGAAGAAGCTGCGTTCAAGTTAGAATATGACCATGAATTCAGTTATGGTCATGGTAGATATCCTTTTGCAAAGATTGATCATATTCCTACAGGAATGTTCTATGCTGAATCTGTAATCAAAAGTTTGATTTCTCCTCAAAAGGAATATAATAGAACTAGGAGTATCCAACTTGAACACCGTAACCTTGCGGGTAAACCCCAATGGTGGTATACAGCAGGCTCATTTGATCCACGCAAATTCAACAGTAAGCCTGGATTGTTGTTGGCAGTTGCAATGGGGTTCAATCCTCCTCAACCTTTGGAGCAACCAGTTCTCCCTTCCTCTGTTGAAGTAGAGTCTATTCTTAGAGATATGGATGATATCTCTGCTCAGTATGAGATTACTAAAGGTAGAACTCCGCCCGGAGTAGAAGCTGCTTCAGCAATCGCATACTTAGCAGAAGAAAACGATACTATTCTTCATCATACTGTTCAATCCTTGGAGGATGCAGTACAAGAAACAGGTATTCAAGTTCTTGCGAATGTTCATGACTTTTGGGATGAAGAACGAATTGTTCGTATGACTTCCAGAAATCAATACATGGAAGTTCGAGAGTTTAAAGCAGTTGATCTTAATCCTATTACGGACTTCCGTGTAGAAGTAGGATCAATGGCTCCTAGGAGTCTTGCAGCTAAACAAGCATTCTTAACTGAGCTTATGAAGATGGGTGCATTAGATCCCCAAAAGGCTATGCGTTATTTACAGATGTCTGAAACTAATAAGCTTTATGAAGAACTTATGATTGATGTAAGACATACTCAACGTGAGAATGTCTTTATGTCTCAGGGTAATCCTCTTAATAAGTCTAATCCTGAATATCAAGCTGCTCTACAACAGTTACAACAAATGGCTCCTCAAATGGGAATATCTCAAAACCCTGAACAGATGATGCAGTTTCAACAGATGCAGGAACAATTGCCTCCTGAATTTAAACAGGATCAATTTAGAGATCCCTCTACAGGAGAACCTGTAGTTGATGAAACCGGACAAGTTGAGATGTATAATGTTACAACGAACTCATATGACGCTCATGAGGTTCATGTTGAAGAACATCAGAATTTCCAAAAGAGCCAAGAGTACGAATTATTAGATGATGAAATTAAACAAATTATACAAGATCATGTTGATGAACATAAGATGGAGCTTCTAAAGGAACGGAATGCAGTTCAAGCCGATCAGCAGAAAGCAGCTGAAGCTGGTTTAGAACAAGGCCCACCTAAAGATACTCCCAGCCCTAGAGAATTGGAACCCTCAGCAAATGGATGAAATTCCTAACTTCGGTGGTTCAGACGAAAACGTCGAGGAACAACCTGTAGTTCAAGAGAATACAGAACCTGTAGTAGACGAAAATTTAAGTCTTGCATCACCCTTTTTAAATAAAATTCCTCCCCAAGATCGAGCAGTAGTTGCACGATATATCAAAGAGTGGGATGCAGGAGTAACAAAGAAATTTCAAGAGTATTCTGGAAAGCTTAAGCCGTATGAAAGCTTAGGCGTCCCAGTTGAAGAAATTCAAAAATATGTCGCATTTGGAAATAACTTTAGGACTAATCCTGAAGGTATGTTTAAGGTAATGTGGCAAGCACTACAGGAACAGTACGGAGATGACTTCGATGCTAATTTAGCACGAATCTTAGAACTAGAGGAAATGATGAACGAATACGAAGATGATGGGTATGAACAAGAGCAAGAAGTTCCAGATGAAAGTCAAATCTTTCAGCAAAATGTTGCTTCTGAATTAGAAGAGATGCGCGCTTGGCGTGAAGAAAGAGATCAAGCAGAACTACAAGCTGAAGAAAAGCAGCAACTTGACTCTGTGTTCAAAACCATGCATACTAAGCATGGTGACTTCGATGAAGCTTGGATTCTAACAAGATTAGCCGAACACGGTAATCCAGACCAAGCTTTCAAAGAATGGAATCAAATGATTGGTAAGCATAGCCAAAATGGAAACCGCAGACAAGCTCCTAAAGTAATGGGGGGTCAAGGTGGAATTCCGTCCGGCCAGATCGACACCAAGTCGCTACGTGGAAAAGAAAGAAAATCTGTAGTAGCAGAAATGCTATCTGGCCTAGGAGATCAATAAATGTCTGCAACACTAACAACAGTTAATGCAATCCTTAAAGAAATTTACGAAGGAAACATTAACGACCAGCTTAATAATGAGCGGGTAACTATCAAGCGAATCGAACGAACATCAGAGGGAACCGGTACAGATGCTGTAGGCGGTAAGTATGTTACATTCCCTGTTCGTACTTCTCGAAATGCCGGTATTTCATACCGTGCAGAAAACGTACAGCTTGCACCTGCTGGTAGGCAGGGATTGAAAGCTGCACAAGAAAGCCTTAAGTATGGATACGGTCGAGTCCGGCTAACTGGACAACTTATTGCTCTTGCTGAAACTAATCGGCAAGCCTTTACATCTTCAATGGATCTTGAAATGGATGGTCTAAAAGATGATCTTCTACGAGACGAGAACCGTATTGCGTATGGGCATATTGATGCAGCTGTAGCTTCCGGTATTAAAGCTAAGGTTACTGCTGCTTCAGCAGGTACTACTATTACGGTTGATTCAACTAACCACCTTGATGAAGGTATGGTTATTGATGTATCTAACGCAGGTACTCCTGTAGCTGGTGGTACAGCAATTACAATTACTGGTATTCTTACCGCAACTACCTTTACAGTTAGCTCTGCTCCAACCGCAGCTATTGGTAACTACGTTTCTCGTACCGGTGACTATAACCAGGAGCCTCATGGTCTTAATAAGATCGTAGACTCTACTGGTATTCTTCATGGACTTGATCCAGCTACTACACCTAAGTGGGCATCTTTTGAGGATTCAACTACTACGTCACTAACTGAACTAGCCATGATTAAAAACATGGACGAAGTAAAGCGTAACGGTGGATCAATCCCGACTGCTATCTTTATGTCACTAGGTGTGCGGCGTGCATATTGGAACCTTATGACTTCACTTCGTCGTTTCAATGAACCAAAGACATTCGCTGGTGGTCTTACTGGTCTTTCCTTCATGTACGGTGAGGCAGACCTTCCAGTAGTTGCCGACGTCGATACTCCTGATAAGCATGCATTCTTTATTTGCGAAAAGGAAATTAAAATCTGGCGCGATAAGGAATGGTATTGGGAAGATCGTTCAGGATCTGTTCTTCAGTGGGTTACTGATTACGATGCATTTGAAGCCTTGATGAAAAAGTATTGGCAGCTTGGTACCCATAAGCGTAATGCTCATGGTAAAATGACTAACATTACTGAAGTCTAAGTCTTTCAGTCAAACGAGGGTAACTCTAATAGAGTTACCCTCGTTTCATTTAGATGGAAATATTATAATGTATTATGATCCAGGAACAGGCAACTATGTTACTATTGACGGTATGTTAGTAGAACGTGATGCTTTACGTATTGCAGAAGCTCTTAATGAATATGATGAAAGCTTAGTAGTTCTTTGTGTTGATCCAGACCATGTAGAAGGTATTTCAGAAGAGCCTTTCGTAGTTGCAGAGAAATGTAAAGATGGAATTCTTAGGCCCGTCCTTAGGGCATGGAAACTAGATGAGTCAATCCTGACCCGAATTCATTTAGCTGATGGTCAGCGCCATAATACTCTTAAAATTTTAGAAGGTATGGAAGCTGATACTAAGAAAGAAAATGATCAACGGTACCAAGAAAAGCGTGAAGAGTCTAAAGATATTGTTCTTCATATAGCAGGTATGAAATCTAAGTATACTGTTCGAGATTCTCAAACGGATGAATTGATTACATTTTATGATGATCGGCCTAGTACAAGGACGGCGTAATGTTAGTAACTGACGCCGTAAGACGAATTAAACGTCAATTTGGTGATGAATACGATGTATTCATCACAGACGACGATATCTATGGTTGGATTTACGCCGCCGAATTAGATATCATTCGTAATGCAGGTGCTAATGATTCTACTGTAGATTCTACTGTAGGTGCGTTTCCTGTTTCTGTACCAGCAGCTGTTAAAATTTCTAGAGTTTCAATAAATGGTTCTGCTCTTAGATCTATTTCTAAAGAAGAATTGGATCTTGTAGGTGTAGCGGATACTGTTAATGCGGCGCCTAGTTATTGGTATATGTTTAATAAGTTAGTAAACTTATATCCACAAGAAGCGGGATCTACTACAGCTGTTAAAATCACCTACAGTAAGACTCCAGTTATGATGGTAGGTTTACCATCTGCACAAACCTTCTCGGTTCCTGAAAATTTCCATCAAGATGTAGTTAACTTTTGCTTAGCTCGAGCACATAATAAAAACAATGATGCTCGTGCAGAAGAAGCTATGCAGAATTTATATGATCGTGCTCTAGGTTTGCGTAATGATGAGGCTCAAACTAATGATGGTCCTACATACAAGTTGGATGATCCTATGGACTATCCGGGGTAATTTTTTATGGCTCTAGGTTCTGAAATTGCAGGTGAAGAATACTATCCTGTTGCTATTGGACAGGGTATGTATACTTCTGAATTGCCGTCTAATATACCTGATGGCTATTCTGCTGTATGCTATAATATGGTTGCTACAGGGGACTCATTAGAAAATCGCATTGGAGTTAAACGGCTATCTTTTGACTGGAAAGTATTAGAAACAAATCCTGGATTTCATGGTACGGATTCTGATTTTTATAATTATTTTGTGCAGATAAGCCCATATGGGGGAAATCCAGCATTACCAGCATTTATGTGGGGAGCCTTTGGTTTTGCTGTTCCTGGTGGAGCAGCTAATACAAATACACTAAATTTTGTTCGTGCTGCTGGAACAGTTGCTGCTGGTGATGGATTTATGTCTGTTACTGTACCTAATAGAGTAATTGGTATTTGTCAATATAATGACACAATCTACTTTTCTTTATTAAATGATGGTGTAAAAAAGATTACTGCTATAAACTGGTCAACAGATACTATTACATATACATCTGTTGTTTCTAGTGCACTTGGTAGTATTGTAGGTTTATTTACATTTAAAGACAGGATGTGGGGTTGGTTTGGTAATAAACTTTATTTTACAAACTTACCCGCCGTAGGTGGACAACCTGAAACATGGGCGCTAGCAGCTAATGTTATTCCTTTTGTAGGTCCTAATGGCGCAGGTGTAATTGAAAATGTAATTCCATTAGGAAATAAATTAGCTATTTTTACTACTAATGGCTTATTTACCTTATTGGTGGAAGGTGCTCCTGCTTCTTGGATCCTTAGAATCCTAGACTCAAAATCAATTTGTACTGCATCTCGATGTGCTTTTGAGTCGAAGGGTATTATTTACTACATTAATAACCAAGGAGTGTGGGCTACCAACAATATGTCCGTAACCAAACTCAGTGGGGTAATAGAAGATCAATTCTTCTTAGCTAAAGGTGCTCGTGTGCATACTATTTGTGCATATGAGGATGGTATGATTGCTTCAATAGCAAAAGCGGCTACAGATCTTCGATATTATGATAAGGATAACTGTAGAGTTTTATATTCTAAACTTGATCCTATCGCATGGACAGAGTGGAATATTAACTCAAACGATATAGGACTTTATCCTGAACGTTTTGCTCTATTTTGGTCAACGACTGATAAGATTCCTACTTATTTAAATGCAGAACCTACAGTTTATGTAATGGCTTTTGTTACAGATTCTACATCTGCTGTGCCTTTTTATTCTGTGGCACAGCTGTTAATTATGGACGGCGGTGTAGATGAGTACACTAATCGTTCTAATATAATTCGTTCTCAACCTGTAGGTATATACTTAAAGACGAAACACTTTGATGGTGATAATGCATACAGACTGAAGCATGCTAAACAAGCATATCTTGAAATCTATTCATCGGATGCTGAGCATTTATTTACTTCTTCTTGGGATATAGATGCTACTATTAATACAGCTACCGAAGTAAGAGAACGAACTTTGAATGACTTTACTGTAGGCCTTGCTACTAATACAGTAAGTATCCCTGCTGATTTTAGATACAGACGTGCGGCTCTTAATTTACGTGCGGAACTACAATCTGCTACATCACAAATTAAAATTAAAGCAGTAGTTATTAAACAAAACACTGGTAGGTCGGTTGTAGAGCAGGTTGGCTAATGCCTGAAGGAGGACCATTCGAAGAAGAAAACTTAACTGTTAGGGATCATTTAGATCCTGATAAGCATTGGGTTGGGGAAGCATTAGCCCCACCATCTGTGAATGAAGCTACTTTTGCTGGTGTTGAGACTGCTGTAGGTGATTCACCTTTTGTTTCTAGAGCAGATCATTCTCATGATACTAGAACTAGATTCTCAGTATATTCTCACGTAGCATTTAAAGCGTTAGCATTAGGAGTAACTACTTATGTTGATGGTTGGGTGCATACTGGGGGTGAAAATTGGTTTGCTCCTTCTAGTAGCCAATTAATTGTCTTTCCACAAGAGGGTATTTATCTTGTAACTATGAGATATACCATTACTCGTTCTGGTGGTGGAACCTTTCCTACTACTACACAGAGACTTATTAAGTTTGAATATAGAAATGGTGTTAGTGTACATGAAGTAATGTTAGGTAATGTTCCTCAATCTCGTTCTAAAGAATCTGAAATGATTAATGAAACTGTACACTTTGGTACTATTGCATCTACTTCTAATTGGCAATTGAGTATACTTAACACAGATGCTATTCAGTGGGATTTTAGATGTCAGTTTTTAGGTTTTTATAGATTATCTTCATCGTTTGGAGTAGATACATCATGACAAGTATTAATAAAATTAGAGGGCTTCAAGACGCGAGAAGTACTCGTGGTATTATGTCTAGAGGACCAGCTAGATATGGACCTTCTCGGTCTCCTAAACCTGGAAATATCTTTAATGTTCAAAAGGCTGCTAAAAAGCGTTTGAAAATGATGCAAGATAGAAGGAAATTTAAATGAAAGTTTACGATGAAGATGAAGGATATTGTCCTGGAGATCCTACACTTGAAGATATGGACTTAGTTCAAGTAAAAAAGTTACAACGAGCTTATAATAGAATCTCTGCAATTAAAGATCCTATTAAAAGAGCAAAGTCTGTAGCAAGTTTACAGGAGAAGCTCAATGGGTAACTTTTGGCTTAATAACGCATTAACTCCTCTTGCAGCTGCTCTAGGGAACAAATTAATTTTAATTCCGGATTATGATATTCGGTCCCGAAGTACGGGTGGTTTTGAAAAAATCGCCGGGATTGTAATGCACCATGATGCTGACCCACCTACAGGTGCAGATATTGATGCTGTTAGGTATTGTTATTTGAATGCTCTTGCTAAGCCTATTGGTAACTTTCATGTAACTAGAGCTGGACTTGTTTATTGGGGGGCAGCAGGAGCATCTAATCATGCAGGTAAAGGTGGAGAAGTAACAACATCTAAGGGAATTGTTCCTCTAGACCAAGGTAACAAGTATCTTATTGGTATTGAGGCTTCTAATAATGGAGTCGGGGAACCGTGGCCTCAAGTACAGATTGAAAGTTATTTAGCTTTAGTTGTAACTCTATGTAAGACATATGAATTAAAGCCTGCTACAGATGTTTATGCTCACTGGACTTGGGTAGAACCTAGTTGTCCAGGAAGAAAGATTGATCCTCTAGGACCTACACCAACATACCCTAAATTTGGTGGCCTAAATGGTTTGAATAAATGGAATATGCAAGAAGTTCGTAAAGAACTAATTGCAAGAATGACAACTATCCTTCCGCCTCCTCCTCTTCCTGAATATCAAATTTTAGGTAAAACTTATCCTACTACTCCTGGCGATCCTATTCTTAAACTAGGTGTTAAGCATAGTAATGTAAGATGGCTTCAAGCTATCCTGTGTTCTATGGATACTTTAGATGGACGCCCTATCTATAATCCTGCTTGGGTTGAGACAGACACATTCAGCGAAGCAACTTATAATGCAGTAGTTTATTGGCAATCTGTTAACGATTTGAATCCTGATGGTATCTACGGTACAGTTACTGCGGATCGAATGCTACTAGTTAGAGGTAAATAGTGCTACCATCATGGATACAAATAATTATAGGTTTAGCTGCTGTAATTACTGCATCAGCAGTAATTTATACAAAATTGATACGTCCGATGGTGGAATTGATCGAGTTACTCACAGACGCCCGCGAAAATTTGAAACAGCCTGAAGCATTTACTATTCTTAATGATATTGCAAAACAGTTTCGTACCAATAATGGTTCATCTTTGAGAGATATTGTAAATGACTTGACAAAAAACGTTGCTGCTAATAGTGTAGCAAATGAAATAATTACAATTTCTCTTGAATCAGCGAAAATTCTTGCTGAATCAGATAGACGAACAGCTGCAAGACTTGAAGCACTTCTTAATACTGTTCTTGCAAAGGCTATTGTTTCTGCAAACGCTTCAACAACAGCAGCAGAATTAGCAGCAGGTGTCGCAGTTGATCTTGAAGATGCACATAAACGAGCCGAAGCTCATACTGTTGAATCTAAGCCTGGTGAAGCAGCAGATGCAGCAATGATTAGAAACAAGGAAATAGAATGAAATACGCAAAAGCATATGTAGGATCATTAATTACTGGTATGGGTTCTCTTGTTACTGCACTAAGTGATAGTAATCTTACTCTACAAGAAGGTCTTACAGCAGGAATTGCAGCACTCACTGCATTAGGTCTAGTATGGGGTGTATCAAATGCCCCAGCTTCAGATAAAGGAATACTATAATGATGCCCACCCGTTTGTTTTCAGCAGTAGAGAATAGTGGAGGTTCGTCTATTAATCTATGGACTATCTTTGTTGTTCTAGCTATTATCGCTTTACTAGTATTTATTTTTACTCGCTTTCGCTAACATTAGCTCCCTATTTGAAGGGTGGTGATCCAAATTCCAGTTAATCCCGCAGTTCTTTCAGCGCTAACTCTACAGTGGGGTAGAGATAAAGCTAACCTAGACGATCAGCAGAATCGTACTAGAATAAATTATAACAGCGCAATGGATAAAATGCGCCGTAGTTATGATGATACTACTGTAGGTAATGCAGAAGGCTTTGCTGATAGAGGAATGCTACATTCTGGGCCATCTATGGCTACAGGTGTTAAATTACGCGACGACTACAATCGTAAGCAAGGCGAAGTTGGTTTGGCAAATACTACTAATCTAGCTACAATTGCTCGTAGAAAATTAGAATCTGATTCTAAGTATAAGATGGATACAGTCCTAGCTAATCTAGGCTTTACTACTCAATAGGAGAAATAATGATTACTGAAGGAAAAGCTGGTAGAAGTTTATCTAAGAGAACTACTTCTAATTATAGTGGAAGAGGGTGGGGTAGAGGGTCGAGTAATCGTAATCGTTCTGTTCAACCTCGTAAAGCTACATCATCAGGAAGAACTTATAGTAAGCCTTCAACAAGGACTTCTGGCGGACCTCCGTCTAATCCTACTCCTCCTAGTTCTGAAAGTTCTATTCTTTCACAATCTGCTAGGACTGCTCAAAAGCTTTTAGCTTCTAATATTGCTATTAAACCTGGTAGTAGGTCTAAAGTTGCAGCTAATCCTAATGCAATGCCAAGTTACTTCCCAACTAAAGTACCTGCTGCATATAGCCCAGTTAAAGCATTAAGAGGTAATGTAGCTGTTAAACCATTTAGTCGAACTAAAACATTAGGTCCGGGAGCTATTGCTGCTAAAACCGCATATAGGACTCCTACTACACGAAGTGCAGGTGGTGTATTTACTGGTGGTAGTCCTAGAAGTGGAGGTTCAACTAGTGGTTCAGGTGGAACTGGTGTTCAAACTGGGGGAGTTTCGGGAGCACCACAAGTAGGAGTATCTAGACCAGTTGTAGCTCCTACAGCACAACCACAAGTAGGAGCAGGTTCTAGTGGATTAAATCCTCAAAATGCAGGTTCTTTTACATCTGCTGGAAGAGGCGGAACATTTGGTCGCTTTCAACGTCAGCGTCTTGGTAGAGGACCACGTACAGGAACTTCATTAACTCCTGAGATGATTCAAAGATTAGCTCAACAAAGATTTCAACAGAGGTAAATAATGGCTTGGGGACAACCGTATTGGGGATGGGGAAAGAATGCGTCTAGGGGTCGTGATCCTTATGTCGTTCAACCTAAAGCATTAGGAAAGCCTTATACTAAGACGCCATATACTCCGGCAGCTAATACTAGAGGTTTATCAAATAGAAATAGTGGTGGAGGGGGAGGATACAGTGGTGGAGGAAATTCAGGTGGCGGAGGATCAGGTGGTTCTAGTGCTCCCGCATCTACTCTGGCTTCTCTTCCGCAAACTCCTCTACTACAAGAATTAATTGCTAAAGGTGTTATTAAAGAAGGTATGCCTGTTGAACAGTCTTTAGCTTTGTTAGCTTTAGCTCAAACTTCCGCAGGTACAGGTGTGGATATTCAGGCTTTAATGGAACAAGTTAAAGCTATGTATGCTGAAAATTCAGGAGATATTCTAGGTGCGGGTGCTGAATGGATGGAAAACCTTTATGGCACTAATTATGATCCTAATGATCCTAATGCTGCATTATTTGCACAAGATCCTCTATTTTCATCATATGCGGGTGGAATGGCTCAAATGGATGAAACATCAGATGCTAATGAAGCTACTGATATGGCATGGTTTGCAAAGCAACAAGAAGCTCAACAAGCATATTTTGCTAGTTTACAAGCGGGTATTGCTTCAGGTACTATTCCATTAGGAGCTACTGGTGGTGGAGGTTCTGGTGGTGGTGGCGGAGGGGGAGGAAGAAGAGGGGGAGGAGGATATGGTGGTGGAAGAGGAGGAGGTGGAAGAGATTCAGGAGATGGAGAATGGGGAGATAGTAAAACTCAATTTTCTGAATTTGAAAAGGTAGGTTCACAAGCTACTGGAACTACTACTGCATATCATCCTGATTGGGCACGATCTATCTTAGAAAAGTATGGAGATAACCCAGCAGTATTTGGTGCTCTTATTCGTAATCCAAGACCTGCTGCTTTTGAAGGTGCTGCGGAAGATGAGATTGATAATCTAACTGGTCAAGTCGAAGCAGCTAATCTAAATGATGAAAGTAACTTAGCTTGGAATTCAGCGGCTCCTGAACGATTTAATCTTAGTATGGAAGACTTAGCTGCACAACGAGGAATCATTCGAGGAGATAATCCTGAAACGGAAGATGAAGTAGAATATTGGCATCAAGATCCAGAATTTGTAGCTCCAACTTTAGTACCCTCTGAAGCAGCACAAGCAAGAATGGATTTAGCTACAGCAGCATTTCATAAGGCATATGATCCTGCTAACCGTTCTCAGGGTGATAATACTCAAAACTTCAATATTTGGGCATCTAACCAAATTGGAGGATTTGGGCCCAGGCCAGAAGATGCCCCCGAAGAAGAAGAAGAGGAAGAAGAAGTTCCCACTTTTAGTAGCCAGTTTTCAGATGAACAAATACTTGAAATGCTGCCTCCAATAGAAAATTTGGAAACAATGCCTATTAGTGAGATTCCAACTATTCCACAGAGAATTGCTTCATATAGAGAACGTATAGATGCAAATAATACCCATCCTGATGCTGTTGAATCTGATGGATGGACAGACGACGAAGTTAGAGAAATGGCTGTTAATCAGTTAGCTAACCCAGAATATACTAATATGTTTCTTCAAGGCGCCTATACTGAAATGCCAGAAAATCAGCAGGCCCTTGTTGATAATATTTTTAATGCTAATGGAATTGATACTCCTGATAATATATCTGATATGCAGGGTAAGTGGGATAGAGCTCAGGAACAAAGAGAACGAGCTAATCTTTTAATCTCCCAAGAAGAGTTAAATACTAACTGGGCAGATAATGCTAATGACGAGAGTATTCTTAGGAAAGATGTTCTAGGATTCCTACAGCAACAGAGTGCTCAGCAGCTTAGAAACGATCAAAACGCATCTGGATTAGGGGATGAATACAATCAAGGCAGCGGTAATTATTGGACAGCAGATGTTCCTTCACAAGAGGAACAAGATGAAATGAATGCTTCCATTCTTAGTCTTTCTGCTGCTCAACAAATGAGTATGGGTATGAACCCACAATTAACTGCTGCTCCTGTAAGTGATGTTCTTAGAGATACAGCCTCTGAAGGTTCACAACTTAGAGAAACTAACTCTACTTATGCAGATGAGATTGCTAGTCAAGTAGGTATACCTGCTCCATTAGATGAAAACCCTATTGGTTCTACTGATCAAATTCCAGGATACTTTGGTGAATCTGTACCAATTTCTTCCTTTGCTAATATTCAATACCCGAGGCAACCTAGAATGCCTAGGCAGATTAAAGCTAACGGTAAATCTCTAGCTAGAACATATTCATCTAAGCCAAAGTCCAATTCTAAAGCATTTAGTCCTAAGGCCTATACATCAAAGACTCCTACGAATAAGAAAACTTATGGTAGTCCTATTCAAAAACTAGCTAAAAAGCGTCTAGCTGGAAAATCTTGGAAAAAATAAATGGCTGAAGATGCAATTGATCGTTTCAATCGTCTCTTAGGTAATCGTCGAGGACGATCATGGACTCGTAGAGTTTCAAGTAATAGGGCTGCCCATAGTGATGTAGGACAACGTGTTCGTAACATTGCTAGAGGCTCCCCTAATATTAAAGCGTCTACTACTAGAAACTACAATAGAGCTGTAGGTAATATACCGGGTAGAGGAAGATCAGGTTACACTGGTCAAGCAGTAACAGATATCTGGAAAAATACTTATGATACTTTAGTACAAGATTATCAGGATAACAATCTCGAACAGGCAGCAATTAGCAGGGCTAATCAAGAAACTGCTCCTTCTGAAGATCGTCCCTGGACTGGTGACGTATGGAATGCTGTAGGTGGAAACGACCTAACTAATGCAGGGTTGATTAGTTCCGCTGATGAAGGTTTCGCAGGTTCTATTGTAGGTAGAGGAATAGATCTATTAAGTCGTCCTATGTATGGTCTTAGCGAAGGCTTACAAAGTCTTATGGAAAATCCTGAGCCAGGATTTGATGCTTCTCCTCAAAGAGCGGTAGAAGATTTTGGAACATTCTGGGGCGGTGTAGGTCGAGGACTTACCGGAGAAAATAAAACTGGCTTTGGTGAAGTATACGAAACCTTTAAAGAAAATGAAGCTAGACCTGGTTCTCAAATGCTTCGAGATTTTGAAGAAGCTCACCCAACTGCTGAAAGTTGGCTATCTAGAGGTGTAGGTCTAGCAGGTGAGTTGGCTTTAGATCCTTTAAACTTTGTTATGCCCGCAGCACCAAATGTTATTCGTGGTGGCGGGAATGCAACCGAAGAGACATTTACTAATCTCTTTAAAAATGCAGTTACAGATACTACCGAGAACTTTAATGCGACGTCTGGACTACTTGCTAATAGCCCTTATTATCAGGCTAATCCTGGTGCTCTAACAAGGCATATGGAAGAAGCTACAGTAGAGCTAATTAACCGTTCCATATTGGAAACTGCTGAAGGAGGAAGTAGGGGAGTTCAATTAATGAACAATCGTACTTGGCCTTCTCAGGTAGCTAATAATACTTCTACTGCTATGGAAGAGCGGCTTACTCAAAGATTTCGTACTCAAGTAGATAATCTTTGGAATAGGCGTTCTACAATTAATGGATCTACAGTAGATGCTTTGCGTAACTATATTCCTGACTATGCGGAATTCTTTGATAAGCTTGCGGATGAACTTATCAAAAAGGGTCTCCCTGCTACAGCTACTACAGATGAAATTATTCAAGCAATTGCTGCTCTTCCGAATAGAAAACTAATTGATAATGTTCTCAATGATGTTAGAGCTAAATATGCTGTAGAACTAGAGCCTTTCCAGCAAGCAGTCTTTGAAGCGGCTTCTAATCCTACCTACAGAACTCTTGGTGTTCGTGTAGGTAACAAGACTATTCCGTTTAAAGCTCCTGGTAGAGCATATTCTTGGGCCAGAACTAAACTAGATACTGTATTCCCAAATAGTGCTAATGACTGGACACAACATACATTTGAAGGAATGTTCCCTGGTGTGTTTGGTATGAAAACTGGACGTGCTCGTGCTCTTGGTTCAAGAGGTATCGAAAAGTTTAAGGACGATCTTCGAAATTTTAGTCGTAAGTATAGTAAAGCTGAAGCTGATGACATTCAATTAGTTCGAGCCGCAGGAGGATCTTATTCGGATCCTAGAATGCAAGCTGGATTAGATTGGGTCCAAGCTCGATATAAAGATATGTATTATGATGAAGTTATCTCAGGTGTAAGAGGACCTGAAAGCGCTAAAAATACATATGATCCTAATTATACTTTTATCTATAATAGACGAGGTACAGAAGCTGCTAAGGGAGAGTTTAAAACAAAGCGGAAGGAAGCTATTAATAATTCAGCCGTTAGAGGCGCAGGTGAATACAACATTCAACGTGCTATCTCAGATGGTTTGCATCCTTTAACTAGTGCCTTCGATAATCTATTGATGCGCTTTACTAAGTCTAAGCGAGATACAGTTAGAGCTCTATTCAGAGAAGACCTAGTTAAGAATTATTCAGTTAGTAGCGGAAACCCATCTCTAAAGATTCCTGAGAAAGCTTTAGTTAAAAGGGGTCTTAAGAAGGTAGATCCCGATATGCTTCCGGAATCATTCAGACAGATGCTTAAAGGTAATGATGCTTTCTATGTACCTAAGCCAATTTGGGATATCATAGAAAAATTCAATGATATTACTAGTTGGACTCCTTCTCAATATAAAGGTTTTGTGCGTGCATACGCAAGAATAATTACAAAGATCAAGGCGGCCATAACTATTCCTTATCCTGGGTTCCATGCTAAGAATATGATTGGTGACGTAGCAATGGGGCTATTGGACGATATTAATCCTACAGCTTATGGGGAGATCCTTGCTAAGTATACTAAAAACAAGGCTGGCTTAAAGGCTACGTTTAAAGTTGTACCGGGTATAGAACCATCGTTCAATGATATGTACACTATGTTTGAACGGAATGCTGATGCTGGTTACTTTGCTATTGATCTAGGTACTTATGAGTCACTAACTGCTGGAGCTATCCCTAGGCGTCTAGGTAGACGTGTTACTAGTAAAGTTACTGAAATAGCAGATACAAGAGAAATGATCCCTCGCTTTGTTCACTTTACAGAAGCCTACAGGCAAGAGGCTAGAGCTCTCTATAAGAGGGGTATAAGAGATTTAGACCTTATTACACAGCGTGCAGAAGATGCTGCTCTTTGGAGAGTCAATCATTACAAGTTTGACTATGCTGCATTGATGCCGTGGGAGAAGCACCTTAAAGCACTAGCTTTCCCATTCTATACTTACATTCGTAAAGCTGTACCTGTTCTACTAGAACAAGCTTTAACTAATCCTCATTATTTCTCAACGGTCGGCCGTTTCATGGAGTACAATGATGGTTCATCGGCAGATAACTTCAATTCAATGAATACCCCTGATTGGATTAAGGATATTGGTCACGGTATGATTACTGATGAGGAAGAGCCGTGGGCTGTAACTGCTGATATCTTACCTTTCGGCGCCTTAGACATTCTTTCATCTGGAAGTGCAAGAGAATTTGGTGGAAATCTTCTAGGTAACCTTAACCCTATTGCTCAGGCTCCTATCGAATTGGCTACAGGTAGAACTCTATTTGATAATAAGCCTATCCAGGGTGGAGGATGGGATTATCTTATGGAGAACCTACCCCTAATTGGGGATGTTAACACTGAGATCCTAAATCCTAACCCTAACCAAAGCTTTATGGAAAACCGTCTCAATGAGAGGTTAACTGGTTTAGGATTACCTATTCGACCTGTATCTACTAGGCAACAGTCTCAGCAACAGAATACTAATAGAGATGAACTAATTGATGATCCTATTAAGCAGTTCAACTATAGTCAAGATCGTTATTCTATTTCTGTGACAGATGACTATACCTACAGGATTAGGGATCAAGCTACCGATCAAGTAGTCGCTGAATACACTTCATTAGAAGCTGCCCTACAGGCTGCACAAAGCTTGCCTGGCGTTGATTTTAAAGAGGGATACGTTAGCCCTTATCACTCCCCAACTGGACAAGATATGTTCAATAGAATGGCTGGGGAACAATGATTAAATCTCTTTGGGCGTCTGTTCAAGGTGATCCAATCTTCATGCGCAAAGTTAATGGTTGGCTAGTAATCTTCTGGTTATTTATGATCCCAGTATCTATTGCAACCGGTTGGGTTAGTTCTGTTCAGTATGTTTCTGCTTTATCTTTATGGGCACTAGTTAGTGGGCATTGGTCTGCGTGGCAAGCTGCTCGTGTAGAAGTGAAACAAGATGTAGCAGATGCTAATTAAGCTTTCTTTTCTACAATTTCAGATGAGCATTGTTTACAAATAGTATTTTTAAATAATGATTCTTGTACAGATGGATTAGTAGCAATTAAATATGCTGTTTCTACACAGGCTTGCCATTTACTCATTCTATCATATTCTTTATGTTCCATGACGTAATTAGCTATAATTTGTGCATTCAATTTACTGTTCATAATTACCTTTCGTTGTGAAACTGTGAACACCTGTTCGATCCTACCTCCTAGGTAGGGTGGCATTTCCCCTGGTCAGAGGCTCTCCCATAGGCTCCCTGGTGCGCTCTTATAGCCTAGGGTTGACAGGATGGCTAAATAGTGCTTAACTTCTTACAGAGCCACCAAAGCGTATTTCAGCTTGTGGCATATTGAGATAAGCATCTATTTCTGTAGGTATAAACCAAGCCTTAGCTCTAGCATTTGCTATTTGTGGCTTAGTAGCTAATACAGGAAGTTGAAAGTTAACACCATATTCTATTACTGTTCCATCATTATAAATACCTACTATAATACCAGTTCGACTGGAGTAAGTATTTAAAGATGGAACAGTTTTAACTCTAGTTCCGATTGGATGTAACATGAGAGAAAACCTTTCTTGGATGAAAAATCCAGATAGACATTGTGTAGGTATGTCTCCTAGTCTTTTTTATGACTACTACGGTTTAGAAGCTTATGCTGCTATACGCATATGTTTAAATTGCCCGGTAACAGACGAGTGTTTACTATATGCTATAAAACACCATGAACTAGGAGTTTGGGGAGAAACTACAGAAAGAGAACGAGAAAAGATTAGTCTCGCTTCACGGATACAGGGAGTGCCCGTAACACTTTTACGGCGTAATAAACTGCGTGTGCAAGCGCGTCCTGTGAATGTTGCCCCTTCTTCCCTTTCACATATTTCATTCCCGCAAAAGCATACCCAGGAACCCGTTGTGAAGGTTGCTGCTTTACAACTTGTTGCTTTTGGAATAGGTTGCATAGCGTCATAAGAGAACCAATGACTTGTTCAGCAGAATTACTCTGCCAATCAAAATCTCCTCTTCTAGCTTTATCTGGGCGAAGCCAAAAACCTTCATA
>JACDAP010000611.1 GCA_013695395.1 Solirubrobacterales bacterium | reverse complement strand
GCCCGTCGGGGCCGGTGCTGCCGCGGGGGACGCGCTCGTCGGACGGCCTGCGCTCGGTCGGCTCGTCCACGGGGGCTCCTGACGGGTTGGGGTCGGCCCCGGGCTCCTGCCCGGCGACCTCGTCGGTCTTGCGGAACAGTGCGGCCAGCGGCCCCTCCCGCATCGACGCGCGGTCCTTCTTACCGTTGGCCATGGGTGAGCACCTCCTTGGCGAGATCGCGATAGGACTGGGCGGCGACCCCGTCCGGATCGTACTTGAGAACGGACATGCCCTTCACCGGTGCCTCCGCGAAGCGGACGGTCTTGCGGATGCGGGAGGCGAAGACGCGGTCCCCGAAGTTCTCCTCGAGGATCTCGATCGCCTCTTTCGCGTGCGTCGTGCGCGTGTCCATGAGCGTCGGCAGGATGCCCTCGATCTGGATGTTCGGGTTGAGGTTCTCCCGGATCATCGCCAGCGTGTTCTGCAGCTGGATGAGGCCGCGCATCGACAGATACTCGCACTGCACGGGGACGATCACCTTGTCCGCGGCGGTCAACGCGTTGATCGTGAGGAGCCCGAGGGAGGGCGGCGTGTCGATGCAGATGAAGTCGTAGTCCTCGGAGATCGCCCTGAACGACTTCTCGAGGCAGCGCTCGCGACCGATCTTCGTGCTCATCGCGATCTCCGCGCCGGCCAGGTCGATCGAGGCACACGCCACGTCGATCTCGCGGCGCCGGATGACGTTCCGGATCGGGACGTCGTGGACGAGCACGTCGAACATCGAGAGCTCGACGGCGTCGGGGTCGATGCCCTGGGACATGGTCAGGTTGCCCTGAGGATCCATGTCCACGCACAGCACGCGGAAGCCCTTCTCCGCGAAGGCGACCGCGAGGTTGAGGGCGGTGGTGGTCTTCGCGACGCCGCCCTTCTGGTTGGCGAACGCGATGACCTTGGGCTTGAGTTGCAGAGGCTGCACGGGGGCTCCGGTGAGGGTCGGTACCTGGTCGCACGCGGTGTTCGCGCCCCGCCGCGGTTCTCCTGCCCGGTTAGCATCGGCGCCCGATGGACGGACACGCGCACATCGGGCACCTCGACGAGGTCGCGCCGCAGGTGATCGATCACGGTGACCTGCAGGGGGAGCGGCGGCGTCTGGCGCCCGCGTTCGCCCCGCACGCCATCGGCTGCTCGGCGTACAAGCAGGGCCCCGGGCAGCGGGCGATGCCGGTGCACGTCCACGCCGACGAGGAGGAGCTCTTCTACGTCACCGCGGGATCCGGGCTCTCGTGGCAGAACGGGTCCGCGCACCCCGTCCGGACCGGCGACCTCATCTGCTACCCCGCCGGCGGTGAGGCGCATACGCTGATCGCCTCCGACGACGGGATCGAAGCCATCGCCTTCGCGACCGGTTCCCCGACCCGCATGACCTGGCTGCCCCGCGCTCAGGCCTGGTGGATGGGGCCGCGCTGGATCCCGCACGACGGGCCGAACCCGTTCAAGCTCGAGCTCGCCGCCGGGCCGCTGGAGGTCACGGCGCCCGCGCCGCTCTCGGAGCGTCCCTCGACGATCGTCTCCCTCGCCGAGATCGAGTCCGAGCCCTACGCGCACGGTCGCTACGCGGGGCTCGCCACCGACCTGGGCCGTGCCGCCGGCTCCCGCCTGAGCGGCCTGCGCCACGTCGTCCTCGAGCCCGGCAAGTCCTCCTGCCCCGCCCACTGGCACACCGCCGAGGAGGAGCTCTTCGTCGTGCTCGCCGGCGCGGGTGAGGTGGAGCTCGGGGACGAGCGGTTCCCGCTGACGCCGGGGAGCCTCGTCGGCCGCCCGCCCGGCAGCGGCGTCGAGCATCTCCTACGAGCCGGCCCGCAGGGGCTCACCTACCTGGCCTACGGCACCCGCGCCTCCGGCGACCTCTGCCACTACCCGCGGGCCGGCAAGCTCGGGCTGGGCGGCGGCGTCTTCGTGCGCGCGGAGACCGTCGGGTACTGGGACGGGGAGTAGCTCCGAGTGGCCCGACCCGACAGTTCGGTCAGGGTTGGCCGCCTCGACGGGCTCCTGGCCAAGGACCTCGTCGTGGTCAGCGGGAAGGGCGGGGTCGGGAAGACGACCGTGGCCGCCGCTCTCGGCCTGGCCGCGGCCGCTCGCGGCCGGCGGGTCGTCGTGGCCGAGGTCGCCGCCCGCGATGAGCTCGCCCGCGCTCTCGGGGCCGAGAGCGCCGGCCCGTTCGTCGAGCGCGAGCTCGCCCCCGGACTGCACCACGTGAGCGTCGACCCGCAGCACGCGATGGAGGAGTACCTGACCGATCAGCTCCCCGCCCGCGCGCTCGCGGAGGTCCTCGTCCGCTCCCGGCTGTTCACCTACCTGGCCGCCGCCACCCCCGGCCTGCGCGAGCTGCTCACCATGGGGAAGGTGTGGGAGCTCGCGCAGCCCGCGCGCCGCACGCCGGGCGCCGCCCCCTACGATCTCGTCGTGCTCGACGCACCCGCGACCGGCCACGGCCTCGCGCTCCTCGAGGCGGCCCGCACGCTCTCCGACGCGGCGAAGGTCGGGCCGCTCGCGCGCCAGGGCCGTACGATCCACCAGATGCTCGCTGACCCCACCCGGACCGGCGTCGTCGCGGTCGCCGCGCCCGAGGAGCTGCCGGTCTCCGAAACGCTGGCCCTGCGCGACGCCCTCCGCGAGCGCATGGCCCTCGACCTCGACCTCGTCGTGCTGAACGGGATGATCCCCGACCGGTTCTCCGGGGCCGACGCCGAGGCACTCGTGGCGATGCGCGGGGCGGCCACGTCGAGAGGCGCCGATCGGGACACCGCCGGTGCCCGCGCGGCCCGCCTGGCCCGGAGCCAGCTTCGCCGCGCACGCACACAGCGCACGCAGGCTGCGCGGCTGAAGCGCGGACTCGCGGGCGAGGTCCCGTTGACCACGCTCCCGTTCCTCTTCTCGACCGCCGTCGGTCGCGACGAGCTCACGCGGCTCGCGGGGCGCCTGTCGTGAGCGTCGCCGAGCGCCTCGTCGGCAAGAAGATCTGCATCGTCGCGGGCTCCGGCGGGGTCGGGAAGACGACGAGCTCCGCGGCGCTCGCCCTGGGCCTGGCCGCCGCCGGGCAGAGGGCCTGCGTCATCACGATCGACCCGGCCAAGAGGCTGGCCAACGCGCTCGGGATGGAGGAGCTCGGCAACGAGCCGAAGCTCGTCGACCCTGCGGTCTTCGCGGCGGAGGGCCTCGAGATGGAGGGCGAGCTGTGGGCGATGATGCTCGACGCGAAGGCGACGTTCGACGGCCTCATCGAGCGCCTCGCGCCCGACGCGAAGACGCGCGACGAGATCCTCGAGAACCGGATCTACAAGGAGCTCAGCGGCGCCGTTGCGGGCTCCCAGGAGTTCACGGCCGTCGCCCGTGTGTACGACCTGCACCGGGAGGGCGGCTTCGACGTGCTGATCCTCGACACGCCCCCGTCCCGCAACGCGCTCGACTTCCTCGACGCGCCCGCCCGGATCTCCCAGTTCTTCCAGGGCCGGGCGATCAAGGTCTTCCTCGCCCCCACCAACTTCGCCGCGCGGGTCGTCGGTCGCGGCACGAGCGTCGTCTTCTCGGTGATGAAGCGCGTCACCGGCGTCGACCTGCTCGATGACCTCAGCGTCTTCTTCCGCGCGCTCGGCGGGATCATCGACGGCTTCACCGAGCGGGCCGCGGGCGTGAAGGCGCTGCTCGCCGATCCGGCCACCACGTTCCTGATCGTCACCTCCCCCCAGAAGGAGCCCGTCGACGAGGCGATCTTCTTCCGCGGCAAGCTCCGGGAGGCGGGGATGCCGTTCGGCGGCCTGATCGTCAACCGGGTGGATCCGGGCGTCGGGGAGGCCGATCCGCTCGATCCCGAGACGGTGGTCGCAGAGCTCAGCGAGCCGCTGGGGGAGGCCCTCGCCAAGAAGGTCGGCCGGACGGTCGAGGACGCTCAGGTGCTCGCCGACCGCGACACCGCCGCGATCGCCCACCTCCGCGCCGAGCTGGACGAGCGTGAGCCGATCCTCGTTCCGAGGCTCGACGCCGACGTCCACGACGTCGCGGGCCTCGTCGCGGTGCAGCGCCACCTCTTCGCCCCGGCCGCCGACCGCGAGCGGCTGCTCGCCGAGGCGGGCGGGGAGTGAACGGGGCGGTTGCCTCGGCCGTCGGCTGACGGCTGGCGCGTTCGCGGGGTGCGTGCTCCAGAGGGCCAATACGGCCCCCTGAGGCTCACACCCCCAGAGCTCAGCGCAGCGCCGGCTGCTCCCCGGTCGGCCGCTGCGCCTCCAGCAGCCGGTCCGCGGTGCCCCGCAGGTCGGCGTCGAGGTGGCCGCAGAGGACGTCGCGAAGGATCGCGCGCAGATCGCCGGACAGCTCGTCGACGAGGTCGACGAGGAGCTCGGGCTCGGGCAGGCCGACGCCGGCCACCAGCGCGCGCTCGAGCCCCACGGTGTGCACGAGGCGGGCGGTGTGCGCGGAGCGCTCCACCGGCTCCGAGCAGAGCGCGGCCACCCGAGCCCCGAGCCGTCCGGGCTCCTCGTCCTCCGCAGAGCCGAGCAGCGCGCGCAGCGCGAGCAGGTGGTCGGTGAGGGCCTCGGCAGGGGACCGACGGGCACAGGCCAGCTCGAAGCGGCGCAGCGCCCAGGCGAGCTCGCCGGACTTCGGCAGCCGGCGGGCGACCAGGGAGCAGAACGCCCGCAGCTCGTCCTCCTCCGCGGCCGCGATCGGGCAGATGATGTCTTCCGGCCCGGGCGGGAGGCCGTCGAGCCCGAGCGGGAGCGTGGTCCAGGGGCCGCCCGCGGTGCGCACCCACGCGGAGGGGCCGACGCACACGGCCGCCTCGTCGAAGAGCCGCAGCGCGGTGAGCAGCCGGGCGAGCTTGCGGCGGGAGGCGTCGATCGGCGCGGGTTCCCCGGCGGCGGTCTCCGCACGGAGCACGGCGAGCACCGCGGCCCGCGCGGGCATCCCCTCGGTACGCGGCCAGACCGCGTCGGCGGGCGCGTCCTCGAGCACCTCGCCGCGGATGAGCACGAGCCCGTCGCCCATCGCCACCTCGGCCGACTCCAGCTCGAGGCCGAGCACGGGCGCGACCACCACGGTCTCGCTGCGCCCTTCGGTGACGACCGCCTCGAGCTCCGCGTAGGCCCCGCGGAACGCGGGCTCCTCGAGCACGAAGTCGGTCGAGTCGCGGAAGACGCGGCCGAGGAAGGCGCGCAGGGCGAGCTCGGCGCGCTCACGCGGCGCCATCGGAATCCCGCCGTGGGCGACGTGCACGTCCAGGTAGGCGTCCAGGTTGCCGGTCTGGGCGAGCGCGTGGACCGCGGGCAGGTAGCTCGGCAGCCGGGCGACGACGCTCCCGCGGGCGTCGATGAACTCGGCGGTCAGCGGCCTGTAGCAGTAGAAGGCGCCGGCCTCGCGCTGCTTGCGCGTGCGGCCCCCGTGGGGCGGCGGGGCCTCGTCGACCTCGAACCCGAGCTCGTGACCGTCGGCCACGTCGGAGGCGAGCTGCCAGGCCGCCTCCTCGGCGAAGGTCGAGAGCGCCTGATGGAGCTGGCGGTTGCGCATGCCAGCGGCGTTCGCGCCGCGTCCCCGTGGTCCTGCGCGCGCAGCCGGGGTTGCACGCCACACTGGAGGCGGTGCGCCGCCCGTCCCCCCTGCTGCTCCTCCTGCTGGTGATCG
>JACDAP010000598.1 GCA_013695395.1 Solirubrobacterales bacterium | reverse complement strand
CCTATGACGTGGGTGAGGGAACACGCCGCTGCCGCGGCTTCCTCCGCGGCCGCCCGCGTCGTCGGCGTGCGGGTTCAGGCGAGCGTCGCGACCGCCCGCTCGATCGGCGTGTCGCCGTCCATGACCTCGAAGGTCTGCCCGATCGTCTGCGGCGTCTCGAGCACCGCGGCCAGCACGGCCGCCACGTCGGCCCGGGCGATCTCCCCCGCGCGACCGAAGTGCGCCGCGCAGGCGACGGTCCCGGAGGGCTCGTCGTCCGTCAGCGGGCCGGGGCGCACGATCGTGAAGTCGAGCCCGGACTTGCTGAGCGCCACGTCGGCCTGCAGCTTGGCCTCGAGGTAGGGGCCCATCTCACCGGCGCTTCCCGCCTTCTCGGTCCCCACCGTGGAAACCATGACGTAGCGGCTCACCCCGGCGGCCTGCGCGGCGCCGATCAACCGGACGGCCCCGCCGAGGTCGACGTCACGCTTGCGCTGCGGCCCGGAGTCCGGCCCGGCGCCCGCGGCGAAGACGACGGCGTCCGCGCCCTCGACCGCGGCGTCGAGGTCGCTCAGGGGATCCTCGAGGTCGACCCGCACGGGCTCCCCGCCCGCGGCCCGCACGTCCGCCTCGTGCTCCTCCTTGCGGATGGTGCTCCGGACGCTGTGCCCGGCGGCGCTCAGCCGCTCGGCGAGCAGGAGCGCGATCTGGCCGTGGCCTCCGACGATGGTGACGATCATTCCCCCATCATCGCGCCTGGCCGCCTCGGTCACGTGGTGGGGTCCACGCCGACGCATGTGTGGCGCACGAGCACGCTGCCTCCACGACCGCTCCGGCGTAGGCTCGACACCATGTCCTCCACCGACGCTCCCGAGATCACCAGCGCCCACGGCGGTCGCCTCGTCGCCCAGCGGCTGAAGGCCCACGGCGTGACCAAGCTCTTCACGCTCTCCGGCGGCCACATCTTCTCGATCTACGACGGCTGCCGGGAGGAGGGCATCGACATCGTCGACGTCCGCCACGAGCAGACCGCGACCTTCGCGGCCGAGGGTTGGGCGAAGGCCACGCGCGAGCCGGGCGTCGCCGCGCTGACGGCCGGCCCGGGCGTCACCAACGGCATGAGCGCGATGGGCTCCGCTCAGATGAACAACTCCCCGATCGTGGTGCTGGCCGGCCGTGCACCCGCGATGCGCTGGGGCCAGGGCTCGCTGCAGGAGATCGACCACGTCCCGTTCGTCGCCCCACTCACGAAGCTCGCCGCCACGCCCGAGACCACGGCGGAGATCCCAGGCCTCGTCGACGACGCGTTCCTCGCCGCCCAGGCCCCGCACTCAGGGCCGACCTTCGTCGACTTCCCGATGGACCTCGTCTTCTCCGAGGCTGAGGTCCCCGAGAGCGGGCGCACCGCCCCGCCCGCGAGCGAGGGCCCGGACCCGGACGGCGCGGCGATGGACCGTGCCATCGCGCTGCTGAAGGAGGCCGAGCGCCCGGTGATCATGGCCGGGACGAACCTCTATTGGGGCCACGGCGAGGTCGCCCTGCTGCAGCTCGCTGAGGAGCGCGGCATCCCCGTCTTCCTCAACGGGATGGGCCGCGGCTGCGTGCCCGCCGACCACGAGCTGAGCTTCTCGCGCGCCCGCGGCGATGGCCTGAAGGGCGCCGACGTCGCGCTCATCATCGGCGTGCCGATGGACTTCCGGCTCGGCTTCGGCGGCTCCTTCGGGGAGGAGACCGAGCTCGTCGTCGTGGATCGCGCCGAGCCGATCCGCGCCCACCCGCGGCCCGTCGCCGCCGAGCTCTACGGCGGGCTGCCCGCGATCCTCGACGGCCTGCGCGAGGGTGCGAAGGACGGAACCGACACGAAGCAGTGGGTCGCCCACCTGCGCGAGACGGAGACCGCCAAGCGCGCCGCCGAGACCGAGGAGCTGAACGATCCGCGCGGGCCGCTGCACCCGATGCGGCTCTACAAGGAGCTCGGCGAGGTGCTCGACCGCAACGCGATCGTCATCGGCGACGGCGGCGACTTCGTCTCCTACGCCGGCCGCGTCATCGATACCTACGAGCCCGGCTGCTGGATGGACCCGGGCCCGTTCGGCTGCCTCGGCTCCGGCCCCGGCTACGCGCTCGCGGCGAAGATCGCCCATCCGGACCGCCAGGTCGTCCTGCTCCAGGGCGACGGCGCGTTCGGTTTCGCCGGGATGGAGTTCGACACGCTCGCCCGCCACGGCGTGAACGTCGTGAGCGTCATGGGCAACAACGGCATCTGGGCGCTCGAGAAGCACCCGATGGAGTTCCTCTACGGCTACTCGGGCGCCGCCGAGCTGCGCCCGGAGACCCGCTACGACCAGGTCGTCGAGGCGCTCGGCGGCCACGGCGAGCTCGTC
>JACDAP010000589.1 GCA_013695395.1 Solirubrobacterales bacterium | reverse complement strand
TGGACCCGCGCTCGCGCGCCGCCGCCGCCCGCGAGCTCGCCGCCGCGATCGCGGACGCCGGGGTGCCGACGCTCCTGGTCACCCACGACTTCGCGGAGGCCGCGCAGCTCGGCGACCGGGTCGCCGTCATCGACGCGGGCCGTGTCGTGCAGGAGGGCACGGCGGAGGAGCTCGCCGCGGCGCCGGCCGCCGCCTTCGTCGCCGACTTCAGCGGGGCGGTCGTCCTGCACGGGCACGCGCGCACGGGAGACGACGGGTTAACCTTCGTCGCCCTCGACGGCGGCGGGGAGGCGACAAGCACCGCCCGGGCCACCGGCCCGGTCAGCGTGAGCGTGTTCCCCTGGGAGATCGAGCTCGCGCCGCCCGGCAGCGCGCGCGAGGGCTCGTCACGCAACCACGTCGCCGCGCGCGTCACGACGGTCACGGTGCTCGGCAGCCGCGTCCGTGTCGGCCTGGCGAGCCCGCAGCCGCTGGTCGCCGAGCTCTCCGCCCCGTCGGCGCGGGCGCTCGCCCTCGCGCCGGGCGTCGAGGTGGTCGCCTCCTGGAAGGCGGCCGCCACCCGCGTCGTCCCCCGCTGAGCCCTCCCCCACGGCGAACCTCCCGCCCTTTTCCACGCCCACCGAGGAAGAAGGCGGGCGGTTCCCTGGAGTGGGGCTGCTCAGGCGTGGTCGGCCAGGGCCATGACCCGCTCGCGCGCCGCTTCCATCTGCCCGTTCATCGCGGACAGGTCGATCCCGAGCCCCTCGGCGACCTTCGCGCCGAGCTCCTCGTTCACCGCTCCCCAGTAGGCGACCACGCGCAGCTGGGTCTCGGGCGCGACGTCGTCGCTCGCGTGCCCGACGATGTTCGCGACGAGGTGCTCGCGGTCGGTCTCGCTCATGACCTCCTCGTAGAGCGTGCGCGCCTGGCCGAAGTCGTCGTCCTCGGCGCGCTTCTCGTAGGCGTAGCGCCCGATCTCCCCGCCGCCGACCGACCAGCCGATCTCGAGCCCGTCCGACGGGTCGGCCACCGGGCCGCCGTGTGAGTTCGGCGCGTACACGGGCTGGTCGCCGGAGTGCTCGTAGGTCATCTGCCCGTCCTTGTTGTACGAGTTGACCTCCGCGCGCGGCCGGTTGATCGGCAGCTGCTCGTAGTTCGTGCCGATCCGGTGCAGGTGCGTGTCGTGGTAGCTGAAGATGCGGCCCATGAGCATCTTGTCGGGGCTCAGGCCGATCCCGGGCACGAGGTTCGCGGGCGAGAAGCTCGACTGCTCCACCTCGGCGAAGAAGTTCGCGGGGTTGCGGTTCAGCGTCATCCGCCCGACCTCGATGAGCGGGTAGTCGCCCTGCGGCCAGACCTTCGTCAGGTCGAACGGGTTGAAGCGGTAGCCCTCCGCCTCGGCGAACGGCATGACCTGGACGTGCAGCGTCCACGAGGGGAAGTCGCCCTTCTCGATGCTCTCGCGCAGGTCGCGACGGTGGAAGTCGACGTCTTCCGGGATCATCGCCATCGCCGCCTCGTCGGTGAAGTTCTCGACGCCCTGGTCGGTCTTGAAGTGGTACTTGATCCAGAACTTCTCGCCCCCTGAGTTCATCCACGAGAAGGTGTGGCTGCCGTACCCGTTCATGTTGCGCAGGGTGCGCGGCGTGCCGCGGTCGCTCATCAGGATCATTACCTGGTGCACGCTCTCCGGGGAGAGCGTCCAGAAGTCCCACTGCATGTCGTGGGAGCGCATCCCCGTGTCCGGCAGCCGCTTCTGCGAATGGATGAAGTCCTGGAACTTCGAGGCGTCACGGACGAAGAAGACCGGGGTGTTGTTGCCCACCAGGTCGTAGTTGCCCTCCTCGGTGTAGAACTTCAGCGCGAAGCCTCGGGGGTCGCGCACCGTGTCGGGGTAGCCGAGCTCGCCCGCCACGAGAGAGAACCGCGCGAACATGTCGGTCTTCGCACCGGGCTGGAAGAGCCCGGCCTTCGTGTACCGCGACACGTCGCCGGTGACCTCGAAGACGCCGTGCGCGCCGGTCCCCTTGGCGTGCACGACGCGCTCGGGTACGCGCTCGCGGTTGAAGTGCTGCATCTTCTGCACCGTGTAGTGGTCGTGCAGGACGGTCGGCCCTTCCGGGCCGACGGTGAGCGAGAACTCGTCGCTGGGCGCCGGGACGCCGGAGTCGTTGGTGGTGCGGGGACGGTCGGCGGGGCTCATGGCGGGTTCCTCTCCAGGGTGGACGTTTGCGGTCCCTACCCATTTCGGGCTCCGCCCTCCCGCCGGCGACCTACGTGATCGGCGCGGACGCCGCGGTCTCGGCGCGCAGCGCGGCAGCGAACTCCTCCGCCCGCCCGAGCCGCTCCCGCAGCTCCTCGCACCGGGCGGCAGCGTCGGCCGCGTAGGCACCGAGACGCTCCCCGGCCTCGGCCGCGCCCTCCCCGCCCGCACGCATGAGATCCCGCGCGTCGAGCAGTTCGCGCATCTCGGCCACGGTAAAGCCGAGCGGCTTCATCTGCTTGATCAGGAGCAACCGCTGCACCTGCTCGTCGGTGTAGAGCCGGAAGCCGCCTTCGGAGCGCGCGTCAGGCGCGATGAGCCCCTGCTCCTCGTAGTAGCGGACCGTCCGCAGGGAGAGGCCGCACAGCTCGGCGACCCGGCCGATCTGCAGGCGGCCGTCCCGGCGCCCGCCGAGCGGCCTCTCGGGTGCAGGGGACATGGTCGGGGAGCGTAACGTGCCACGGCGGGCGGAATCCTCGATACCCGTCCGAGCCGCCGAGTGTGTCGTCACACACACATGCTCACAGAACCTGCCGTAAGGTGAGGGTCGAACTCCGCGCCGGGACCGAAGGCGCGACCCATCCGTACGCCGGGGCCACCACGGCCCCCTCTGCCATCACGGCACCGTCGCGATCCTCGCCGGTGCCGCACCACGACCGAGCGGGAGATGCCCGTTCCGGGGAGCCCGCATGCCGCGACTGACCACCTTCACCCTGCCGACCTCGATGCCCGACCCGCGCACCCTGCGCATCGAGGTGCTCGCCGGCCTCGTCGTCGCCCTGGCGCTGATCCCCGAGGCGATCTCCTTCTCGATCATCGCGGGCGTCGACCCCAAGGTCGGGCTCTACGCCTCCTTCACGATGGCCGTCGCGATCGCCTTCACCGGCGGGCGCCCGGCGATGATCTCCGCCGCGACCGGCGCGATGGCGCTCGTCGTCGTCGGCCTGGTCAAGGACCACGGCGTCGAGTACCTGCTCGCCGCGACGATCCTCGCCGGCTTCGTCCAGGTCGGCCTCGGCCTGCTCCGCGTGCCGCGGCTCATGCGCTTCGTCCCCCGCTCGGTCATGACCGGGTTCGTGAACGCCCTGGCCATCCTCATCTTCCTGGCCCAGATCCCCCACCTGCGTGAGGGTGGCGGGCTCGGCCTGGTGCTCGTCGTGGGCGGCCTGGTCCTCCTCTTCACCCTTCCGCGGATCACCACCACGGTCCCCGCCCCGCTCATAGCGATCGTCGTCATCACGGTGATCGTGGTCGCGTTCGGCGTCGGCGTCCCCGATGTCGGCGACGAGGGCGAGCTGCCCGACACGCTCCCCATCCTCGGGCTGCCGTCGGTCCCGTTCTCGCTCGAGACGCTGACGATCATCCTGCCCTACTCCCTGACCCTCGCGGCGGTCGGGCTGATCGAGTCGATGATGACCGCCAAGCTCGTCGACGACATCACCGAGACGCCCTCCGACAAGGACCGCGAGGCCCGCGGCCAGGGCATCGCCAATGTCGTCACCGGCTTCTTCGGCGGCATGGCGGGCTGCGCGATGATCGGCCAGACGATGATCAACGTGAAGGCCTCGGGCGCCCGCACGCGCCTGTCGACCTTCATGTCCGGAGCGCTTCTCCTGCTGCTCGTCGTGGGCCTCGGCAGCGTCGTGGCGATCATCCCGATGGCCGCCCTGATCGCGGTGATGATCCTCGTGGCGGTCTCGACCTTCGACTGGCATTCGATCCAGCCGAGCACGCTGAAGCGCCTGCCGCGCGGCGAGACGCTGATCATGCTCGTGACGGTCGCCGGGACGGTCGCGACGGAGAACCTCGCGATCGGCGTCGGCGCCGGTGTGCTCACCGCGATGGCGCTCTTCGCCCGCCGTGTCGCGCACCTGGTCGACGTGCAGCGGATCCTCGACCCGGACGGCACCTCCGTGCTCTACGTGGTCGAGGGGGAGCTCTTCTTCGCCTCCGACCAGGAGCTGATCGACGCCTTCGCCTACGCCGAGGACCCGGCCAAGGTGATCATCGACCTCTCCCGCGCCCACCTGTGGGACGCCTCGGCGGTCGCCGCGCTCGACGCGATCGTCGGCCACTACGCGCGCCACGACATCACCCACGTGGAGATCACCGGGCTGAACCCGCACTCCGAGGACCTGCACGCGGAGCTGAGCGGGCAGCTCACCCCGGCGCACGCCTGACGTCCGGGCCGGGCGTCGGCGAGCGCCGACCGGGTACGGCTCGGGCATGAGCTCCTCCTCCGGACCGGACACCACCTCGCTGCGGCGCTGGAACCTCGTCGTCGGAGGACTTCATCTCATGCAGGCCGTCGTCCTGGTCATCGTGGCCCAGGCGGCGAGCCTCCCCGTCGTCAACAGCTACCTGACCGAGGCGCCCGGGGCCGGCCAGTACGGCGGGCCGGCCGAGCTCTTCGGACTCCGCATCGACCTCGCCGTCGGTGCCTTCCTCCTGCTCGCCGCGATCGACCACCTGGTCGTCGCCGGACCCGCCCGTGGCTGGTACGAGCGCAACGTCGCCCGGGGGATCAACCCGGCACGCTGGTACGAGTACTCGATCAGCGCCTCGCTCATGCTCGTGCTGATCGCGATGCTCTCGGGCATCCGCGAGGCCCCCGCGCTCATCGGGATCTTCGGGGCGAGCGCCGCGATGATCCTCTTCGGCCTGGCGATGGAGCGCGTCAACGTCGGGCGTGAGGAGATCGTCTGGCGACCGTTCTGGTACGGCTGCGTGGCCGGCGCGGTGGGCTGGCTGGCCATCGGCACGCAGCTGGCGGTCGGGATCGCCGAGTCGGACGTCCCGGGGTTCGTGCTCGTCATCTTCTTCACCCTCTTCGTCCTGTTCTCGAGCTTCGCGCTGAACATGTGGCTCCAGTACAAGCGGATCGGGCGCTGGGCCGACCCCGTGTACGCCGAGCGCGCCTACCACGTGCTCAGCCTGGTGGCCAAGAGCGCACTGGCGTGGCAGGTCTACGCGGGCGCGCTCGCGGGCGCGTAGCGCCGGCCGGACGTGATGTGACCCGGCGCGGGGCGAAGTCTGCGAACCTCCGCGCTGTTGACGACCGCGGAGGCACCCGGCACCACCTCGTCCCGCTTCGCGCGGCTGATCGTCCGCCTGCGCTACGTCATCCCGGTCTTGTGGATCGCCGGCGCGGTCCTCGCCACCCTCCTGCTGCCGACCATCGAGCAGGCGCAGACCGGCGGGCTCGGCGATCTCGTGCCGAAGGACGCCGAGGCGATCAAGACCGAGGAGCGTGCGGCCGAGCAGTTCGGCTTCCCGCTGCTCAGCCGCACCGTGGTGGTCCAGCGCGACACCGACGGCATCTCGCGGCTGGCCGAGGCCCGGGTCGTCCAACGCGCGGTGGCCATCACCCGCGGGCAGGTCGGCAACCTCTCGCGCGTGGCCGCTGCGCTCCCGGTGGTCAACGTCGAGGGCGTCACCCCGTTTGCCAGGGAGCAGTCGACCACCGCGCTCACCTACCTGTTCTTCCGGCCCGAGGTGAGCCGGCAGGACCGCGAGATCTACGCGGAGCGGCTCAAGGAGAGCATCCAGTTCCGCGAGGGCCGCGAGCAGTACGTGGGGGTGACCGGGGCGCTCCCGGCGCGTACCGACCAGGCCGATGCGGTGAAGGACGCGCTGCCGTTCATCGAGCTGATGACGGTGCTGCTCGTCGGCCTCGTGGTCGGCCTGCACTTCCGTGCCCCGCTCGCGCCGCTGGTCACGCTGGTCGGGATCGGCGTCGCGTACCTGATCGCTCTGCGGGCGATGGCCGGCATCGGGCAGAAGGTGGGGATCTCGGTCCCCTCCGAGGTGGAACCGATCGTGGTGGTCCTGCTCTTCGGGATCGTCACCGACTACGCGATCTTCTTCCTCTCGCGGTTCCGGCAACGACTGTCGGAGGGCCAGCCGCCGCTGCGCGCCGCCGAGAGCGCGACCGCCGAGCTGCAGGGGATCGTGCTGACCGCGGCGCTGATCGTCGCCGCCGGGAGCGCCTCGCTGGTCGTCGCCGAGCTGGGCTTCTTCCAGGCCTTCGGGCCCGGGATGGCGTTGGCGGTCGTCGTCGGGGGGGCGGTCTCGCTGACCTTCATCCCCGCCTGCCTCGCGCTCTTCGGGACCGCGATCTTCTGGCCGAGCCGCCCGGGTCGGGAGATCAGCGCGGAGCAGGCGAGCGAGGAGCCCTCCGCGCATCACCGCGTCGGCCGCACCGGTGCCGTCGGCCTGGCCGCGCGGCGCCCGGTGCTCGTCGCGACCGTCACCACGGTCGCCCTTCTCGTCCTCGCGAGCGGCCTGGCCCGCATCGACCTCGGCCAGACGCTGATCCGCGGCCTCCCGGCGGGGACCGAGGCACGGACCGCCTACAACGCCGCCGCGGCGGGCTTCACCCCCGGGATCCTCTCCCCCACGATGATCGTGGTCGAGAAGCCGGAGATCGAGAAGAGTCGCCGGGCGCTCATCGAGCTCCAGGGGCGCCTGCAGGCGCGAGGCGGGGTCGCGCAGGTCGTAGGGCCGCGCGAGCAGCCGGCCGACCGCACGTTCGGGGCGATCTTCGCCCAAGGCGGCGGCGCGGTCCGCTACCTCGTGATCTTCCGTGACGACCCCCTCGGCGCCCGGGCGATCAACGCGGTCACCCGGCTCCGGCGTGACCTCCCGGCGCTCCTGCGCCAGAGCGGCCTCACGAACGCGGAGGCGAGCATCGCGGGCGACACCGCGCTCGCGGAGGAGACCGTGGTCGACGCACGAGGCGACATCGGGCGCGTCGCCCCGACGGTGCTGCTGGTCGTCTTCGTGCTGCTCGCGATCTTCCTACGCGCGCTGGTCGCGCCGTTCTACCTCGTGATCGCCAGCGTGCTCGCGCTCAGCGCCGCGCTCGGCACGACCGTGTATGTGTTCCGCCTCTTCGGCCAGGACGAGCTGACCTACTTCGTGCCGTTCGCCGCGGCGGTGCTGCTCGTCCCGCTCGGCTCGGACTACAACGTGTTCCTGGCCGGGCGCATCTGGAGCGAGGCTCGGGTGCGACCCATCCGCGAGGCGGTCATGGTCGGCGGCTCCCGCGCCGCCACGGCCATCACCATCGCGGGGATCGTCCTTGCGCTGAGCTTCGGGCTTCTCGCGGTGGTGCCGCTGCGGGCCTTCCGCGAGCTCGCCTTCGCGATGTTCGCGGGCCTGCTGATCGACGCGTTCGTCGTGCGGACCCTGCTCGTGCCCGCGCTCATCGCCCTGGTCGGGGAGAAGAGCGCCTGGCCGAGCCGGCTGCGCCAGATGCCGGCCGGGCCCGACGCGCACCCCTCGACCTCGCCGGTCCTGGTCGAGCGCAAGCTCTGAACGCGCGGGGTGGGCCGATCGCTCGACCCGCCCCGGCGCTCAGGCGGTTCTACCCGCGGTTCTTCTTGCCCGTCTTCGTCAGGCGCAGCTCGAGCCGGAAGACGCGCTCGCAGTTCCGCGAGACCTTGTCCGTCGCGTCGGCACGGACGGTGTCCTTGCCCGGGCCGCAGTTGACGATCTCGCCGCCGGAGCCGTTGGCCGC
>JACDAP010000588.1 GCA_013695395.1 Solirubrobacterales bacterium | reverse complement strand
GTGGAGATCGGCGAGCAGGACGGGGAGCTGCGCGTCCTGATCGCCGACGACGGCCCGGGCGGCGCGGTGGCCACCGGCTCGGGCCTCACGGGGCTGCGCCAGCGCGTCGATGCCCTCGACGGCCGCTTCGACCTCGCCTCCCCGGCCGCGGGCGGCACCCGCGTGGAGGTGGTCCTGCCGTGCGGGTCGTGATCGCCGAGGACCAGGCGCTGCTCCGGGAGGGCCTGGCCGCGCTGCTGTCCGAACAGGGCATCGAGGTGGTCGCCCAGGCCGAGGACGCCGAGGGCCTGCTGCGGATCGTCGGCGGCCACAAGCCCGACGTGGCGATCGTCGACGTGCGGATGCCTCCCACCTTCACCGACGAGGGCCTGCGTGCGGCGCTCGAGCTGCGCGACCGCTTCCCCGGGCTCGGCGTGCTCGTCCTCTCCGCCTACGTCGAGCCGGTCTACACCGCGGAGCTGCTCCGCTCCGAGGGGGAGGGCGGGATCGGCTACCTGCTCAAGGAGCGGGTCGGCGACGCGCGCGCCTTCGTCGAGGCCGTCCGCCGGGTGGCCGCGGGCGGCACCGCGCTCGACCGCGAGGTCGTCGCCCGGCTGGTCGGCGAGCGGGGCCCCGGCACCGAGCTCGCCTCGCTCAGCCCGCGCGAGCGGGAGGTGCTCGAGCTGATCGCCGCGGGCCGCACGAACGCAGCCATCGCCCGCAGCCTGGTCGTGACCCCGGGCGCGGTGGAGAAGCACGTCACGAGCATCTTCGCGAAGCTCGGGCTCGAGGCGGGGGGCGACGACCACCGCCGCGTCCTTGCCGTTTTGGCCTGGCTGCAGGCGGGGTAGCATCGCCTGACACCGAGTCGAAGGAGACGCCATGGCGGATCACGCGCAGGACCTCGAAGCCGAACTGGGCCGGCTGCTCGATCAGGAGCGCTTCCCACCCCCGCCGGCCTTCGCCGCCGCGGCCCGGGTCACCGACGGCACGCTCCACGCGGCGCCGGGCGAGGACGTCCCCGCCTGGTGGCTCGAGCAGACCCGTGAGATCCTCGACTGGAAGGTCGAGCCGACCGTCTCGCTCGACTCCTCGAAGGCGCCGTTCTACGAGTGGTTCGCCGACGGTGAGCTGAACGTCTCCCACAACTGCCTGGACCGCCACGTCGAGGCCGGCCGGGGCGAGAAGGTCGCCTTCCACTGGCGCGGGGAGGAGGGCGAGGAGCGCGACGTCACCTACGCCGAACTGCTCGCCGACACGCAGCGCATGGCGAACGCGTTGAAGGCGCGCGGCATCGACAAGGGCGACGTGGTCGGGATCTTCCTGCCGATGATCCCCGAGGCCGCCGCGGCGATGCTCGCCTGCGCGCGGATCGGCGCCGTCCATAACGTCGTCTTCGGCGGGTTCTCCCCGGGTTCGGTGCGTGAGCGCATGGAGGTCTCCGAGGCCCGCGCGCTCATCACGGTCGACCAGGCGCGGCGCAAGGGGAAGACCGCGCCGATCAAGGCGGCGCTCGACGAGGTGCTCGCCGCCGAGCCACTGCCGACGCTCGAGACGATCTTCGTCGTGCGCCACGTCGGTGAGGAGACCCCGATGGAGCAGGGGCGCGACCACTGGCTCGACGAGGCGATGGCCGCCGCACCCGCGGAGTGCCTGGCGGAGCCGCTCCCGGCGGAGCACCCGCTCTTCATCCTCTACTCGAGCGGCTCGACCGCGAAGCCGAAGGGAATCCTCCACACCACGGGCGGCTACCTGACCCAGGCGGCCTGGACCCACCGCGAGGTCTTCGACCTGGGGGACGACGACGTCTGGTTCTGCTCCGCGGACATCGGCTGGGTCACCGGCCACAGCTACATCGTCTACGGGCCGCTGGCCAACGGGGCGACGAGCGTCATGTACGAGGGCGCGCCCGACTACCCGCACAAGGGCATCTGGTGGGAGCTCTGCGAGCGCTACGGCGTCACGCTCTTCTACACCGCGCCGACGGCGATCCGCGCCTGCATGAAATGGGGGGCGGAGCACCCGCGTGAGCACGACCTGTCGACGCTCCGCCTGCTCGGCACGGTCGGCGAGCCGATCAACCCCAAGGCCTGGCTCTGGTACCACAAGGTGATCGGGGGCGAGCGCTGCCCGATCGTCGACACCTGGTGGCAGACCGAGACCGGCGCGATCATGGTCACCACGCTGCCGGGCGCCCAGGACGCGAAGCCCGGGGTGGCGGGAACGCCGCTGCCGGGTGTGGCCGTGCGCGTCCTCGACAACGAGGGCAAGGAGGTCTCGACGGGGGAGCAGGGCCTGCTCGCGATCACCGACCCGTGGCCCGCGATGCTCCGCAACCTCTACCAGGACCCCGACCGCTACGAGGAGACCTACTGGTCGAAGTTCGGGCCGGGCACCTACTTCGTCGGCGACGCGGCCCGCATGGATGAGGAGGGCTACGTCTCGGTGATCGGTCGCGTCGACGACGTGATCAACGTCTCCGGCCACCGGCTCTCCACCGCGGAGGTCGAGAGCGCGATCGTCGCCCATCCGAAGGTCGCCGAGGCGGCGGTGATCGGCCAGAGCGACGAGGACTCCGGGCAGGCGATCGCGGCCTTCGTCACGCTGGAAGGGGATCTTGAGGGGACCGACGACCTCGTCGGCGAGCTCCGCGAGCACGTGGCGACCCGCATCGGCAAGCTCGCCCGGCCCAAGCGGATCATCTGGAGCGACGACCTCCCGAAGACGCGCTCCGGGAAGATCATGCGGCGCCTGCTGCGCGACGTGGCGGAGGGCCGCGCGCTCGGCGACGTCACCACGCTCAAAGACCCGGACGTCATGGCCCGCCTGGAGGAGCAGATCAAGACGGGCGCGGTGCCGGAGGAGGACTGAGAACCGCGCGGCGGACGTTGTGCGCTTTGACCCGCCCTGAGCAAGTCAATCCGCACAACGCCCCTCGGCCGGCCGGGCGTCGTGAGCTGAGGCTCCGCCTGCGCCCGGTGCGGACGCATGCGCCGAGGCCCTGCGGCCGCCACAGCCAGGTCCGTCAGGAGCGGAGGGCCGCGAGCGCGCCGTCGGCCGTGGCGGCCTCCAGGTGGCGCACGCGCCCACGCCGCCCGGAGCCGAGCGCAAACTCGAAACTCGCCAGTCGGGCGCGGCGCTGGAACGGATTGCGGCGCACGCCGACCTCCTGGAGG
>JACDAP010000560.1 GCA_013695395.1 Solirubrobacterales bacterium | reverse complement strand
CTCGAGGGCCTGGCGACCGGCCGCCAGCCGGGGGCCGTCGCCTCCGGGGCCCGTGACGCGGTCGCCCCCGGCGCCACGCCGGACGCGGTCGTGCTGCTCGCTGAGGAGGGCGGCGCCGTCCTCCATGCGCCCGGAACCGTGGTCACCGTCGCGAACGCCATCGACCCGACCCGCACGTACGGACGCGTCAGCCCCCGCGACGGTGGAGAGCCGCTCGAGGGCGACGTGGCCGCTGCCCTCGACCGGGCCGCGATCGTGATCGCCGCCGAGCTCGTCGGCGTCTGCCAGCGCGCGCTCGACATGACGGTCGCCTACGTGAAGGACCGCAAGCAGTTCGGGGTGCCCGTCGGCTCCTACCAGGCCGTCCAGCACGCGGCCGCACTGATGCTCCGGGACACCGAGGGCGCCCGCGCGGCGCTCTACTACGCGGCCTGGGCGGCCGACGCGCAGCCCGCGGACCTGCCGATGGCGGCGGCGATGGCCAAGGCGGCCGCCTCCGACGCGGGCCGGTCGGTCACCGCGGCGGCGATCCAGCTGCACGGCGGCATCGGCTTCACCTGGGAGGCCGACGTGCACTGGCTCTACAAGCGCGCACAGATGGACGCCGCGCTCCTGGGCGGCGCGTCGGCCCACCGCGCCCGGATCGTGGAGGGCCTGCGCGCCCGCCGGGCGGTCGCCGCGGGCTGAGCGCTACCCCGTCGAGTTGTCGCTTCGCCACCGTCACGGTGGTCAAGCGACGACTCGATGCTCGTCAGCACGTCGAGTCGTCGATGCTTCCCGCCCGGCGGGAACAACGAACAACTCGATGCATCCGTGGTGGTGCGCGCGGGTAGCCGAACCGCATGAGCGACCAAGACGAGAAGCCCGGCGACGAAGTGCCCGCGGGGACCCCCGGCGCCGGAGAGAATCTCTGTCCCGCCTGCGGCGGCAGCGGGAAGCAGGACGGCGAGCCGTGTCCGACCTGCGAGGGCACGGGCGTCGTCGAGGAGGCGATCGGCGGCGGCTGACCCCGCCCCAGCGCACGCCGCGCGACGCGTCGTAGCCTGGGCCGCGTGTGGATCAGCGAGGGAACCTTCACCGGCGCCGGCAGCGGCCCTGAGATCGCGTGGAAGACGTGGACGCCTGACGGCGAGCCGACTGCCGTGGTCGTGCTCGCTCACGGCGCCGGCGAGCACATGGGCCGCTACGAGCACCTCGTCGCCGCGCTCACCGCCAGCGACATCGCCCTCCACGCCCTCGACCATCGCGGCCACGGGACGTCCGATGGGCCGCGAGGCGTCGTCGACCGGCTGACGAACGCGGCCGACGACGTCGCCCACCTCGTCGACGAGGCGGCCGCGGCGCACCCGAACCTCCCGGTCTTCCTGCTCGGCCACAGCATGGGCGGCACGATCGCACTCGTCCAGGCGCTCGACCGCCCGGCACCGCTGGCCGGCCTGATCCTCTCCGCCCCAGCGCTCACCCTCGGCAGCGGCCCGCTTCCGCTGCGGCTGCTGGCCCGCACCCGCGTGGTTCCGCTTCTGCTCTCCGCGCTGCGCCCGGAGCTCGGGATGCTCCAGCTCGACCCGCAGGGGATCTCGTCCGACCCGGCGGCGGTGGCGGAGTACGAGGCGGACCCGCTGGTCTTCCACGGCCGCCTCCCCGCGCGCACCACGGTCGAGATCGCCGAGTTCATCCTCGGGCCGTTCCGGCAGCGAACGGGCGAGCTGCGGCTCCCGTTCCTCGCCATGCACGGCATGGACGACCCGATCACGCCGTGTGCGGCCGCGGAGACCGCCTACGCGCTCGCGGGCTCGGCCGACAAGACGCTCAAGCGCTACCCGGGCGCCTTCCACGAGCTGTTCAACGAGGTCCCGGAGCTACGGGAGCTGGCGCTCGCCGAGCTCGTCGACTGGATCCGCGCCCGGAGCTGACTTCGCGCCCGACGGCAGGCGCCCGGAGCCGCGACCGCCGAAGCGAGCCCCGATCCCGCCGAGGCGCTGGGCCGCGGGCCGGAGGTGGTCGACCGTCTCGTGGATCGCCTCGAGCGGGAGCCGCACCCCCTCGAGCTCCCCGCGCATCCCGGCCACATCCGAGGCCATCCCACCGACCTCCTGCTGGATCGCGCTCAACTCGCCGCTCAGCGGCAGTGTGGTTCCGTACAAGGCGGCGACCTCGACGCCGAGCCCGTCGACCCCCTGCCGCATGGCGGTGACCTCCGCGTCCACGGAGGCGAGGCGGGCGTTGACCGCCTTCAGCTCGTCGGCGACCTCGTCGAGCCGGGCGACCGAGGTGCTGATCGAGGTGAGGGCGACGAACGGCGAGGCGATCGCGCGCGGCACCGCGAGCAGCGTGCGGGGCACGAAGGTCACGGCGCCGAGGACCAGACCCAGGGGACTCGGCATGGCCGGGACACTACTTACCGCACGTTCACCGAATGTTCCTCGAACGCAGCCGCGGGCCCCAGGCGCTACCGAACCGTGAGGGCTTCGGCCGGGACCTTCGCCCGGTTGCCGAAGCGGTCACGGGCCTCGAGGATGCGGAACGTCCGTCGGCCACGCAGCGGCAGCGTCAGGAGGCCCCGCTTCCCCACCACCCGGACCACCCGCCCGCCGACGAGCGCCCGCAGGCGGCCCCCCGAGGCGACAGCCGCGTGGCTGACCAGGTCGGTCGCGTCGTCGACCGGCGGGTAGTCGAGGGCGATGATCGCCCGGCCGCGGGCGGTTCCCACGAGCCGCAGGCCGAGGGTGCGGAGCGTGGAGACGCGGAAGGGCGCCGAGCGCACGCCGTACCGGTTCGCGGTCACGCTGAAGCGGTAGCGGCCGGTCGGCACGCTCGTACGCACCTGCCACTCGGCCGTGTAGCGGCCCTCCTCGTCGACCCGCCAGAGCAGCTCGAGCCCGAGGTCGTCGGCGGCTGTCACCCACTTCCCGGCCACCTCACGCTCGATGCTCACGAACGGCCTGTCGAGGGGACGATCGGTGCCGCTGCGCCCGCCGCGCCACGAGAAGCGCGCACGCGAGAGCCGCCGGGTCTCGGCCGGCTCGGAGATGACGCTCGCCTGCTCCGCGCCCCGCTCGTAGGGTCGCTCGTCCGGTTCGGTCCCGTCGGTCGCGTCGAACGGGTGCGGTTCGGGTGCGGGCTCTCCGCGCGTCAGCCGCTCGGTGAGCGTGACGAGCGCGTCGCGCAGGAGCTCCGAGCTGTGCGTGCCGTAGAGGTTCGACCCGCCCTCGTAGTGCTGCTTCTCGTACTCCTCCGGGGTCGTGAAGTAGTGGAGGTACTCGTTCGCGTACCCCGCGATGACCGTGCGCTCGACCCCCGACGGTGCGGCGGCCAGCACCGCCTCGCGGGTCCGGCGCCCCATCTCTACGGTCATCTCACCCGGCACCGACGCGAGCAGCCGGTTGCCGATCCGCAGAGCGAAGATCGGCACCGCCGTGGCGAAACGGGCCACGGGCGGCCCGAGGGCCTGGAGCTTGCGCCCCTGAGCTCCGAGGCCCGCGGGTAGCCGCATCCCCTCGTGGTTGACCGGGGCCACGTCGAAGAGCGGGCCCCGGTTCTCCTCCGAGCCGGTCAGGAACGGCAACCCCACCGACGGCTCACTCGCGACCGCCCCGCCCCCGGCCGACTGGCCGCAGAAGCAGAGCCGCGTCCAGCGCCAGTCGAGCGCGGGGCGGCGCGACATCTGCGAGGCCGCGCGGCGCCAGGCCACCAGCATGGCCTTCGCCTCGGCGCGGCCCACCTCGTCGGCGGCGGCCGGTCCTCGACGGACGAGGCCGGCGGTCACATCCCCGGCGTCGGAGTTGCCGTACGCGCCGACGACCTCCTCTCCCGGCGGCACCCGGCCTTCACGCCGGACCCGTGCCTCAAAGACCCGCTGGGCGACCCCGTGATGGTCCCCGCTGTAGACGCCGAACGTGTACGGATCGACGGTCCCGTGGTTCGCGAAGGAGAGCCACCCGCCCATCGGGATGATGCGGCGCCCGCGGACCCGGTCGACCCGCAGGACGTCGACACGCGGGTCGATCGTCCGCGGATAGCCGCCCGGAACCATGTCCACGCGCCCCTCCCCGTACGCCAGGTCCTTGCCGAAGTTCGCGAGCAGCGCCTCGAGGCTCCGGTTCTGCGTCACCCCGTGGAGCGAACTGCTCCCCCAGCCTGCCCTCGCCGGACCGAGATCGGTGTCGGCCCGCTCGACGGCCGCGGCGACCCGCTCGATCAGGAAACCGAGCAGCCGGCGATCGGTTTCCAGGCTGAAGGAGGTCGGCGTACCGAGCGTCGGGGGCACGAAGTTGTCGGAGGTGAAGCTCGAGAAGCCACCGGGTCCCGAGTGGGTGTGGGAGGCGGAGATCAGGATGCTCTGCTCGTCGAAGCCGCGCGCGGCGAGCTTGCGGGCCACGCCGACCGTGAGCCCTCCCGGGGTCGCGCCGAGGTCTGTGGTCACGAGCGCGAACTTGCGTCCGGCCTGCTCGAGCACGATCGCGCGTGCGTAGAGCCGCGTGTGCTGCCCGCGGGCGACTGCATCGGAGCGCACGTAGCCCATCGTCGGCAGCCCCGTCGGCGGGGTGAGGTCCGAGCGTCCGGCCCCGGCGTTCAGCGCGACGGCCGGCTCGGCCGCGAGGGCCAGCGCCACGACGAGGGATCCGAGCAGGACGGCTGGGCGCATCCGTGCAGGCTAGCCGTGAACGTTCATCTGGACCCCCGGTTCCCGCTTCGCGTTGCAGCGCGCCCGGGCGGGACGGGCCGCTCAGCCGCTCAGCGACGGCTCCGGATCGTGATCACGACCTTGCCGAAGATGCGGCAGTCGCCGTCGGCGTTGAGCGGGCCGGGGCTGGGGGTCGGGCCGGGCGGCCGGCTGACCCTGACGGCCGCCTTGGAACACGGGCCCTGCACGGTGACGACGCGGCGGATCCGCTGGTTCCTGCGGATCGCGAAGACCTTCACGGCGTCGAGATTGGCCGGAAGGACCGCGGCGACGCCCGGCGCGACCGAGGTGGTGATCGCGGCGAGCTCGGTATCGACCCCGGAAAGGCCGACGACCTGCCCGGCGCACCTCAGCGGGTCGGTACCGCCACCGGAGCGCCGGACCGAGAGGAGCAGCGGACGGCCCTTGAGCGGCGCGAGCTCGTCGTCGCTGCCGGGAATCTCCCCCGGGGTCAGCGCGACGGACGTCTTCCCGCGCGACGCGGAGCACGTCGGTGGCCCTTCGAGCTTCTCCGCCGGGCGGTCGCAGTGGTTCGTGCTGTCGTAGTCGGAGATCGACCCCTTCGTCCGCGCGCTCCCGCCCGATCTGGACAGGGACGAGGTGACGACGGACTGCCCGGTCCCCGGGAGCGAGATGTTCCGCACGTTGATGTCGACGAACCTGCCCGTCTCGAACGAGTAGCTGTTGGTCTTGATCCAGCGCTCGCCCGGGAAGCAGTCGGAGGTCGTGTCGTGCAGCTCGCGTGCCTCGAAGAACCCGGCGACGTCGATCTGGAGCTTGGCGACCTTGACCTTCGGCGCCGCCGGCTTCTTCGTCGTGGCCGCAGGAGCGGCGCCGGCGTACGCCACGCCGGCGAGGCCACGGCGACGGCCGCGAAGATCGACACGGAACGCCTCCGTATGAACATCGTTGAAAAGTACCACGTGAACAACCGGCCGAGTCCGAGATGCGTCTCGATCGTCGGCGACGACGACATGCCGGGGTACCCCCTCTCGGAGGTCCCCGAAAACCCTGCAGTGGAGACGGCGGGAATTGAACCCGCGTCCGCGATCGTGTCCCGGAAGCTTCTACGAGCGTAGTCCGCACTCTGGTCTCGCCCTGCGCTCGCCTTGCGGACGGGGTTGCGCGGGGCCAGCCCGTCTGAAGATGTCCCCGCTTCGGCGAAGGCGTTCCTCCGCGGGTGATCCGGCGTATTGAACCCGAAGCCTCGACGGCCGGCTGGCCGAGGGCGGGTCCTCACTCACCTAGTCAGAGACTAAGCAGCGAGGGCGTACTCGTGAGAGTCCGCATGTGTGTTGTTCCCGGTGTTTAAGGAGGCCTCCGGGACCTCCGCTCGCTACCGACGAGACAGGTTTCGACCACGTCGAAGCCTGTCGTCCCCGTTGTTCGACTGCACCGAGGAGTGTAGCCCGAGCCCAAAGCTGCTGGAGTAGGGCGGTGCGTTACGCAGTCAAGGTCGTACTCGTGCTCGCCGTTCTGATGGCGACCGGGTGCGGAGAGGAGAGCGGCGAGGGCCCGCGCGGCGCGAAGGCGATCACCGCCGCCGTGCCCGCGCTGCGTGCCGACCTCGCCTCCACGCTCGACGCCCGCGTCTGGCTGACGG
>JACDAP010000558.1 GCA_013695395.1 Solirubrobacterales bacterium | reverse complement strand
CGGACCGCGCTCCGGACCGGGACGCTAGGCCGACGCGGCGGCGACCACCGCCAGCTCGTCCGCGCGCTCGTTGAGCGCGTTGCCGACGTGGCCCTTGACCCAGTGCCAGCGCACGGAGTCGTGACGGGCGGCCTCGGCCTCGAGATCGAGCCAGAGCTGCTTGTTCTTCACCGGCTGACCGCCCGCGGTCTTCCAGCCGCGCTTCTTCCAGCCCGCCATCCACGAGGTCATGCCGTCGAGCAGGTACCGCGAGTCGGTGACCACGACGACCGCGGCGCCGTCGGGAAGCGCGCGCATGCCCTCCAGGGCGGCGGTCATCTCCATGATGTTGTTCGTCGTCTGGGGCGAGCCGCCGGAGCGCTCCTCCAGCGGCGAACCGCGCTCGTCGACAAGGATCGCCGCCCAGCCGCCGCGGCCCGGGTTGCCCTGGCAGGCGCCATCGGTCCAGATCAGCACCTCACCGGGCTGTGCCTCAGGCGGGACGTCTGGGAGCTTCTTCGTGGTGCGGCGGGGCTTGTAGGCGGGTGGCACGCCGCGGGAGGCTACGGGTCGCTCCGGCGGCGCACCCGGCGAGCGCGGCGCGACCGTCCGCGCGCGCCGACGAACAGCCTGGTGGGCTCCGGTGGCCGGACCGGCCGGGTCCGCCGTACAGGCACCATGGCCTCCCCTCCCCCGCCCGGGCTGCTCGCCGACGGCTACTTCACGCCCGATTCGGTGCTCCGCCGCGTCATCTCCGAGACGCTCGTCGGGCTCTCCGCCCCACGGGTCCTGCTCATGCAGGCCGCCCATCCGGTCGCCTTCGCGGGTCTTCGCCCACACCGGCGCGCTCGACGACCCCTACGAGCGGCTGAACCGCACCACGCTCATCATGAACGCGGTCGGCTTCGGGACGAAGGAGGCGGCCGACCGTGCCACCCGCCGCGTCCGTTCGATGCACACCCGCGTGAGGGGCGTGACGACCGAGGCCGCCGGTCGCTGGCCCGCCGGGACGCCCTACGCGGCCGACGACCCGGCGCTCCTGCTGTGGATCCTCGCCACCCTGGCCGACGGCGGGGCCTACGTCTACGAGCGTTGGGTCGGCCACCTGGACCGCATCGACCGGGAACGGCTCTGGCAGGACTACATCGTGGTCGGCCGCCTCTTCGGCCTGGCTGACGAGGAGATGCCGGCCTCCTGGCTCGAGTTCCAGGACTACTGGCGGACGATGCTCACCGACGGCTCGCTCCAGGTGACCCCGGAGGCGCGCGAGCTCGCGATCAGCATCGTGCTGCAGCCGCCGGTCCCGCTCGTGGCGCGCCCGCTGGTCGAGCTCGTCAACCAGATCACCGTCGGCGGGCTGCCGGCAACGATCCGCGAGCAGTACGGCTTCGGCTGGGACCCGGTCCGCGGGGCCGGTCTCGCCGTGGCGGCGCAGGCGACCAAGCGGCTCGTGCACCCGTTCCTGCCGAGCCCGCTCCGGAAGATCCCGGTCGCGCGCAACGGGTTGCCGGTCGAGCAGCAGCGAAAAGCCGCGGCCCTGAAGGACCGTGCGAACGTCGCGGCGTAGCGGAGCTGGGAGCCGGGCTCAGCCCGGGGCACACGGAGCGCTCGTCCGGCTTTCGCCCGGGGGTGTGCGCCGGAGAACTCCATATGGGAGTTCTGAAGCGCAACCCCCGGTCGTCTGACCACCTCCTACTCGAGCAGCCGGCCCGCCACCTCGAGCTCGCCGGTCAGCGCGACAAGCGCCGGGTCGGTCTCGGGCAGCGCCCGCTCGGCCACCGCTCCGTCGCGATCGACCGTGAGGTTCACACGCAGCGCCTCGTCGGTCTCGGGGAAATCCGTCCGCTGGTGGCAGCCGCGGCTCTCCTCCCGCGCAAGGCCCCCGATCAGCGTCGCCCGGGCGGTGTCGATCATCGCCGCGAGGTCGAAGGCGTGGGCGAGGTCGTCGTAGCCGGCCATGTCGGGGCGGACCTCGAGACCGGCCGTCGCCGCCTCCACCGCGTCGAGGCGCTCCAACGAGGCCCGGAGGCCGTCCCCGTCCCGCACGACGCCGCCACCGTCCCACATCAGGTCGCGTACCTCACGCTGGAGCGGACGGGAGAACTCGTGGCCGCGACGCGCGAGCACCTCCTCGATCTCCTCCCGCGCACCGCGCAACGCGACGGCCAAACGCACCTGCGCGTCGAGGCCTTGAGCGGTGGCGGCCGCGTGCT
>JACDAP010000556.1 GCA_013695395.1 Solirubrobacterales bacterium | reverse complement strand
GTGCGCCTCCCGCGACGACGATCGAGCGCGCCGTGGCGGAGGCCGGAAGGGCCCCGGCGACGGCGGTGGCGAGCAGGGGCAGGGCGAGGCGGGTCGGTCGGGGCATCCCGCCCCGTAACGCTCGGGGCCGGGCAGTGGTTGCGGTATGGCCCGCAAGTCTTCGTGCCGGCGGCGCGGCGCGTAGGCTCCCGCGCGTGCTTCGCTCTGGCGTTCTCACCGGTCGGACCATCGCCCTGGCGGGAGCCGACCCGGCCCTCGTCGCCGTCCTCGAGTCCCTGGGCGCCCGCACGGCAACGGTGAACGTCGGGTCACCCTCGCATCTCAGCGAGCCTCAGACGGCGTTGGGCCGGGACGGGCCGCCGAGGTCGCTCGTCGCCGACGCCCGTCCGGCGTTCGAGGCGGCGGGCGGCGGCTACGACGGCGTGCGCGCCGCGCTCGACGGCGCGTTCGCGGCTGCGCGCGAGACCGCTGTCGCCTGCTGGATCCCGACCGGTGAGGCGGGCTCGACAGCCGACGCCTCTGCGGACGGCGGAACGAGGACCGCGACGGGCGCCGGCGAGATAGAGCGGGGTGGCCAGATCGTGTTCATCGCGCCCGCCCCCGGAGCCGGACGCCACGCGGGCGCTGCTCGCTCCGGGCTCGAGAACCTGGCGCGGACGCTCTCCACCGAGTGGGCGCGCCACGGCATCACCACGGTCGCGATCCTGCCGGGGGACACGACCGGCGAGGCTGCGCTCGCCGACCTTGTCGCCTGGCTCTGCTCTCCAGCGGGCGCCTACCTCTCGGGCACCGCGCTCACCCTCGATCGCGTGCTTCAGCCGGTCGAAAGCTCGTAGCTGAGCCACTGCGACCGCTGGCCGCCGACGCGGTCGTAGACCTTCTGCGCCCGGCGGTTGTCCGGCGCCGTCTCCCACTCCAGCGCGACGGCGCCGTGGTCGCGGGCGAGGTCGCGGCAGGCGCGGATCAACGCATCGGCCGCGCCCGAGCCCCGCGCGGCGGGATCGACGAACAGGTCGTTCATCACCGCCAGCCGGCCGAGTCTGGTGGTCGCCCACGTCCAGTAGACGGTGGCGAAGCCGACGGCAGTCCCGGACGCGTCACGGGCCAGCAGCTGCACGCCTTCGCGGTCAGGATCGCCGAGCAGCGCGCGGCACAGCGCCTCGGTGCGCGCCGCATCGTCGCTGACCTCGTAGAAGCGCAGGTAGGCCCGCACGAGGGGCACCAGCGCGGGGAGGTCGCCCTCCCCGGCCGGCCGGATGGAGCCCTCGAAGCTCAGGAGGTCATCCCCGTGAACTGCCCGCCGGTGATGTTCAGCACCTGGCCGGTCACGAAGTTCGACCACGGCGAGCAGAGGTAGAAGACGCCGCCGGCGGCCTCCTCCGGGGTGCCCGGACGGCCGAGCGGGATGACCATCGAGGCCATGCCGCGCATCTGCTCCGGGATCCCGAGCTGGACCTTCTCGCCGTCGATCTCCATCTGGTTGGAGTCGTCCTTGGAGGCGGTCAGGCGCGTCTCGATCCAGCCGAACGCGACGGCGTTCACGTTGATCTTGAAGCCGCCCCACTCCTTGGCGAGGGTCTTCGTGAGCCCGACGATCGCGCTCTTGCCGGCCGAGTAGTTGGCCTGGCCGGGGTTGCCCATGGTGCCGGAGATCGAGGAGATGTTGACGACCTTGCGGAAGACCTCGACACCCTCCTCCTTCTCCTTCTTGGCCGGCTCACGGAGGTGGGGCGCGGCGGCGCGCAGGACCCGGAACGGCGCGATCGTATGGATGTCGAGCATCCGCTGAAACCAGTCGTCACTCATCTTGTGGATCGGCGCATCGAGCGTGTAGCCCGCGTTGTTGACGATGATGTCGATCTTCCCGAAGGCGTCGATCGTCGTCTTGATGAGCTCGTCGGCGGCCGACTCCTTGGTCAGGTCACCGCCGTAGACCGCGGTCTCGCCGGCGATCTCCGAGGCGGTCTGCTCGGCCACGTCGGCGGCGAGGTCGTTGATGAGGACCTTCGCGCCCTGCGCGGAGAGCAGCTCTGCGGTCGCGCGGCCGATGCCGCGTGCCGATCCGGTGACGATGGCGACCTTGTCGTCGAGGACTCCCATGTGGTGCTCCTTCAAAGCTCGAATGCGGGTGAGCGCGCGAGATTACCCCTTGAACGTCGAGGGGCCGGGGTCGCCGTAGGGCTCGTCGCGCTCCCGCACCGCCTGCCGGAAGCCGGCCTCCGCGGCACGCTGCTGGAAGGCGTAGCCCTCGGCGGTGTGGCGGGTGATCCCGTCGAAGACCGTGCCGATCAGCTGGGTCTGGTGCAGGCCCTGGGCGTAGAGCTGCTGGTTGACCAGGAGCTTCATCATCTGGAGCTGGTTCAGCGGTGTCCGGGCGATGCGGGCGGCGAGCGCCTCCGCTCGGCCGTCGAGTTCGTCGGCCGGGGGCGCCTCGATCGCGAGGCCCCACTCGAGCGCCTCGGCCCCGGAGAGCGAGTCCCCGGTGAAGAGCAGTCGCTTGGCCCGCTGCGGCCCGAGCCGGTAGGCCCACATCGAGGTGGTGGGGGAGCCCCAGACGCGGGCGGGCGGGTAACCGATCTTCGCGTCCTGCGCGATCACCAGCAGGTCGCTGCAGAGCGCCATGTCGGTCCCGCCGGCCACGCAGAAGCCCTGCACCTTGCAGACCACGGGCTTGGAGCAGTGGAACAGGGACATGAACCCGCGGACGTTCCGGCTCATCATCGCGTGGTCGACCATCGGGTCCCAGGTGCCGCTCGGATCGTGGTTCGTCGCCGTCACTGCCGGGTCGAGCGGTGACCCCGGCGGCGGCGGGACGGCCTCCTCCCCGAGCCGACCGCTGCCCTCGGCGCTCTCCACGAGGTCGTAGCCGCCGCAGAACCCCTTGCCGTTGCCTGCGAGGAGGATGACGTGCACCGCGGGATCGAGGTCGGCCTGCTCGACGCAGCGCTCGAGCTCGGTGGCGAGCCGGCGCGTGATTCCGTTCCCTCGCTCGGGGCGGTTGAGGGTGATCCGGGCGACCCGGCCCGTCACCTCGTAGGTCAACGCCTCCGGGTCGTTCACGCGCGCGGGCTCGCGA
>JACDAP010000161.1 GCA_013695395.1 Solirubrobacterales bacterium | reverse complement strand
GTCCGGTCGAGCCGGTCGAGCCGGTCGCGCCGCCCGGGCCCGTCGGGCCCGTCGCTCCGCCGGTGTCCTCGCAGACGGCCCCGGAGCGGCCGACGACGCTCTCGCCCACCACCGCATGGATCGTTGGGCGGCCCAGAAGGCCCAGCACCTGGATGTCGAGCGCCCGCCGCGTCAGCGACTGCGTCGAGCTTGTCGCCGTCCCGGAGCGATCCTGGTCGTTGAGCGCGATGCGGACGAGCGGCAGCAGGTTGAGCACCGTCGGCTCGCTCCCGTCGTCGGGCACGTCGATCGAGTTCCCGTTGATCCGCAGGCCGACCACGCGGCTCGTGCCGGCCAGGACGGGCGAGCCGGCCACGCAGGCGCCCTCCGCGGCGGACTCGACGAGGTCGGCCTCCACGCGGATGACGTTCGGACCGAGGTTGATGTCGACCGATCGCGTCACGCCGCCCTGCGCGCTGATGGACTGGGTGCTCCTCGGTCCCGTCTCCGGCGTGATCTTCGTCTTGGCGAAGGCGGCGCGGACCGCGATCTGCCCGGGAGGCGCGAGCGGCCCCGGCGGCAGCGTGATGTCCGGGATGCCGGCGTCCTGCGTGCTGCACCGCGCGCGATCCGGGTTCGCGACGCTCGCGATCCCGTTGGCGCTGATCGGCTCGACACGCACGTCGCCGAGCAACGGTTCCGCCTCGAGGTAGGCGGCGCTGGCCCGGCAGGTCCAGTCCGGCCCCGCGGCCGAGGCGGCCGACGGGGCGAGGGCGGTGAGCGCGAGCAGGCCGACGGTGACGGCGAGCGTACTCCCGGCGTTCGGATGAGTCATGACTTCCCCTTGTGGTGAGACGCGCCGTGGGTGGCGCGGTGTAAGGCCGCCCCCCGGCGGCCCCGACGCACGTCTGTGTGCCGATCCGGAAGCTGCCGGTCGCAGGGATCAAAATCGTATGAATGACGCTGTCAACCGGAAGGAACGCGGCACCGAACCGTGCACCACCGCACGGCGGTAACCCCGGAAGATGCAATAGGTTCCCTCGCCTTCATGCGTCTCGGAGTCCCGAAGGAGACCGCCCCTGATGAGCGCCGCGTCGCGCTCGTCCCGGAGGTCGTCAAGAAGCTCAAGGCCAAGGGGGTCGACGTCGTCGTCGAGCCCGGTGCCGGTGAGCAGGCCCTCATTCCCGATGGCCTCTACGAAGCGGCGGGGGCCGAGCTCGGTGACCCGTGGGGGGCCGAGGTGGTCGTCAAGGTCGCGCCGCCGAGCCCGGAGGAGATCGCCAAGCTGGCCGACGGCTCCGTGCTCATCGGGTTCCTCGCCCCGCTCACCAAGGGGGAGACGATCCCCGCGCTGCGCGACAAGGGCGCCACGGCCTTCGCGATGGAGGCGATCCCGCGGATCTCCCGCGCCCAGGCGATGGACGCGCTCTCCAGCCAGTCGAACGTCATGGGCTACAAGGCGGTCCTCACCGGGGCCGAGCACTCCACGCGCTTTTTCCCGATGCTGATGACCGCCGCGGGCACGATCCCGCCGGCCAAGGTGCTCGTGCTCGGCATCGGCGTCGCGGGCCTGCAGGCTCTCGCGACCGCCCGCCGCCTCGGCGCGCAGACCACCGGTTACGACGTGCGCCCGGAGACGGTCGAGCAGGTCGAGTCGCTCGGCGCCAAGTGGCTCGACCTCGGGATCGACGCCAGCGGCGAGGGCGGCTACGCCCGCGAGCTCACTGAGGAGGAGCGCGAGCAGCAGCAGGAGGCGCTGACCGAGGCGACCAAGGGCTTCGACGTCGTCATCACCACCGCCCTGGTCCCCGGCCGCGCCGCGCCCCGCCTGGTGACCGCGGCTGCGGTCGAGGGCATGAAGCCCGGCTCGGTCATCGTCGACCTCGCAGGGGAGACGGGCGGCAACTGCGAGCTGACCACACCGGGGGAGACCACGGTCGTCCACGATGTGACGATCGTCTCGCCGCTGAACCTCCCGGCCGACATGCCCGAGCACTCCAGCCAGCTCTACGCGCGCAACGTCTCGGCCCTGGTGGAGCTGATGCTCGGCGAGGAGGGCGAGCTCGCCCTCGACTGGGACGACGAGATCATCGCCGGGGCGGCCGTCACCCGTGACGGCGAGATCGTCCACGAGCGCGCCAAGCAGACCCAGGAGGCCACCGCATGACCCTGATCGCCGCCGCCAGCGAAACGGCGACCGCCAGCCTGCTCGTCCAGAACCTGATCATCCTCGTGCTCTCGGGCTTCGTCGGCTACGCCGTCATCTCGAAGGTCCCGAACACGCTGCACACGCCGCTGATGTCCGGCACGAATGCGATCCACGGGATTGTCGTGCTCGGCGGCCTGCTGCTGCTGGCCGAAGGCGCCGACCTCGGGACGGGGACCCAGATCATCCTCTTCGTGGCGCTGCTCTTCGGCGCGATCAACGTCGTCGGCGGCTTCGTCGTGACCGACCGGATGCTCGAGATGTTCAAGCAGAAGCCCAAGGAGCTCGTCGAGGCCGACGAGCCGGAGGTGTCGAAGTGACCCTCGCTTCGTTCCTCACCGACACGAACTTCAAGACGGTCCTCTACATGGTGGCCTTCGCGATGTTCATCTACGGCCTCTCGGGCCTGACCGGCCCGAAGACCGCGGTCCGCGGCAACCGCATCGCGGCCGCCGGCATGGTCATCGCGGTCGTCACGACGCTGCTGGTCGGAGACTTCAACAACGTCGTGCTCATCGTCGCCGGGCTCGTCGTCGGCACCGCCATCGCGGTGCCCGCGGCGCAGAAGGTCAAGATGACCGCGATGCCGCAGATGGTCGCCCTCTTCAACGGGGTGGGCGGCGGCGCGGTCGCGCTCATCGCCTGGGCGGAGTTCCGTTCCACGGAGGCGTTCGGGCTCGAGCCGACGTACGTCGCGATCTTCTCGATCTTCTCGGCGATCATCGGCTCGGTCTCCTTCTGGGGCTCGAACGTCGCCTTCGCAAAGCTGCAGGAGCTCATCGACGGCAAGCCGCGGACGCTCGGCAAGCTCCAGCTCCCGGCGCAGGTCCTCACCCTCGGCGGAGCGATCGGCTACGGGGTCGCGATCATCGCGGGCGCCGACAACGAGCTCTTCATCGTCGGCCTGCTCGTAGCCGCGGGGGTCTTCGGCCTCCTGCTCGTGCTTCCGATCGGCGGCGCGGACATGCCCGTCGTCATCTCGCTGCTGAACGCGTTCACCGGCCTGGCCGCGGCGGCGGCCGGCGTCTCGTTGAACAACCCGGCGCTGATCGTCGCGGGCATGATCGTCGGCGCGTCCGGCACGATCCTCACCCAGCAGATGGCGGTCGCGATGAACCGGACGATCACCTCGGTGATCGTCGGCGGCTTCGGCGGCTCCGTGGAGGCCGCGGCGGGCGCGACCGGCGCCGGCGGCGGCACGGTCCGCTCCACGAGCGCGTCGGACGTCGCGATCCAGATGGCCTACGCCCGCCAGGTCGTCGTCGTGCCCGGCTACGGCATGGCGGTCTCTCAGGCCCAGCACGCAGTCCGCGAGATGGCCAAGCTCCTCGAGGCCAAGGGCGTCGAGGTCAAGTACGCGATCCACCCGGTCGCGGGCCGCATGCCCGGCCACATGAACGTCCTGCTCGCCGAGGCCGACGTGCCCTACGAGCAGCTCAAGGAGATGGACGACATCAACGGGGAGTTCCCCCGCACCGACGTCTCCATCGTCATCGGGGCCAACGACGTCACGAACCCGGACGCGCGCACGAAGGCGGACTCGCCGATCTACGGCATGCCGATCCTCAACGTCGACGAGTCCCAGTCGATCATCGTGCTCAAGCGCTCGATGAGCTCCGGCTACGCGGGCATCGACAACCCGCTCTTCGTCAACCCGAAGACCTCGATGCTCTTCGGCGACGCCAAGGGCTCGATCACCGAGGTGACCGAGGAGCTCAAGGCGCTCTGAGCCTTGGGGGTGTGGGTCTCAGGGCTCCCTATGGGAGCTCTCTGACTCACACCCCCCGGTTCACCGGCGACGGCAGTTCGGTCACCAGGATCTCGCAGGGGCCGCCGACGGGCAGCTCGCCGTTCGCGGGGACGAGGAAGAAGGCGCCGGGGCCGAAGCGCTCGCTCCCGCAGCTCGCCTCCCCGCACAGCACCGCCACGAGCGCGCACTCCCCCGGGACCGTGACGTCGATCGGCTCGTCGGACAGCGTGAGCCGCGTGACCGCGAAGAACGCGTTGCTCTCCACGACCCCGTCTCCCGGCGGGCGCAGCGCCGGCTCGACGTCCTCGAAGTCGATCGAGGTGAGCGACTGCGGGACGTGGAGCTCGCGGATCGCCCCGTCGAGGCCGGGACGGTCGAAGTCGAAGACCCGGTAGGTCGTGTCGGAGTTCTGCTGGATCTCGACGATCAGGCAGCCCGCGCCGATGGCGTGGACGCGTCCGGAAGGGATGAAGAGCGCGTCGCCCGCGGCGACCGGGAGCCGGTGGAGCATCTCCGAGACGTCCTCGCCCGCCTCGAGCGCCGCGGAGAAGCTCTCTCGGGTGACACCGGAGCGCAGCCCTGCGAAGAGGTGCGCGTCCTCGGTCGCCCCGGCCAGGTACCACAGCTCGTTCTTCGGCTCGCCCCCGAGCTCCTCGGCCCGGTGCGTGGGGGGGTGGACCTGGACCGAGAGGGTGTCGCGGGCGTCGAGCAGCTTGACGAGGATCGGGAAGCGGTCCCCCGCCCCGTGGGCGCGGGCGCCGAAGATTCGCTCCCGGTCCGGACCGCTCCAGAGCGTGTGCAGGTCGGTGCCCGCCAGCGGGCCGGAGGCCAGGACGCTCTGCGCCTCCGGGCGGTCGACGACCTCCCAGGACTCCCCGATCACCGCACCCTCGGGCAGCGGCTTGCCGAACGCCTCGAGGGCCCTGCCGCCCCAGACGCGTTCCATGAACAGGGGGGTGAAGGCGAGCGGCTCCATCGCCTCGCACGCTACCGACCGGGCCGTCGCCCCAGGGGCGGCGATCAGTGCTTCGGCACGAGCGCCGCGTCGTCCTCGTGCTCGCGGAAGAAGCGCACGAGGTTCGGCGCGTAGTCGACGAAGCGCGGGCAGCGCAGCCCGGCCCGTCCGAGCACGGCTTGCGCTCTCGTCGTATCGAAGGTGACGGGGTGCGAAAGGTAGATGAGCGACTCCACGGGCGTGCCCCCGTAGAGCTTGCGGACCGCGCCGATCCTGAGCGCGCGCGCGAGCAGTGAGGTCGGCACGCGGTAGCTCGGTTCCCGCCCGGCGTAGAGCTGCGCGAACGTCCGCATGAGCTCGGCCGAGGCGACCGGATCCGGGTCGCAGAGGGCCAGCGTCTCCCCGATCGCCTCGGGGTCACGGGCGCCTGCGGCGATCGCGTCGACGACGAAGTCCACGGGGACGACGTTGAACGTCGCGTTCTCGCTGGCGATCTGGGCGATCGGCTGGCGCTCGCCGGCCCGCTGGAGCAGCCGCAGCAGGTAGTACGGGCCGTCGAACTTGGCCGTCACGCCCGTCTCCGAGTCCCCGACGACGATCGCGGGCCTGTAGATCGTGGTCGGCACCTCGTCCATCGAGGCGCGGACCAGCACTTCCGCGCCGAACTTCGTCGACTCGTAGTGGTTCTTGAACGGCTGCCCGCACGCGAGATCGGCCTCCATGACCCGGCCGGAACGGGTGCCCGCGACGTAACAGGTTGAGACGTAGTGGTGGCGCTCGAGCTGCTCGCAGGCCCGGCAGAAGGCGATGACGTGCTGGGTGCCGATCACGTTGACCCGCTCGGCCACCGCCAGCGGCACCGCGAGGTCGTAGATCGCGGCCAGGTGGTGGACCTGCGTCGTGCTCGCGGCGAGCTCCGCGTAGCGCCCCGCGGTGAGGCCGAGCATAGGGTCGGTGATGTCGCCGGGCTCGACGACGATCCGCTCGCGATCGATCGTCGCTGCGGCCTCCCGCGCGACCGCGACCATCCGCGGCTCGACGAGGGCCACGACCGTCGCCTCCGGCGCGTCGGCCAGCAGCTTTCCGATGAGGCGAGCGCCGATGAAGCCAGGGAAGCCGGTGAACAGGATGGTGGAGCGTGACATTGCGTCGAAAGCTATCGGCCCCCGCCCGTAGACTGCCTCTTCCGTGATCACCCGCGCACACGCCATCGCCGCGCTGGCGGCCGAGCGATTCGACGTGGTCGTCGTCGGCGGCGGCATCACCGGTGCCGGTGTCGCGCTCGACGCCGCCACCCGCGGCTACTCCGTCGCCCTGGTCGAGCGTGCCGACTACGCCTCAGGCACCTCCAGCCGCTCGTCCAAGCTCGTCCACGGCGGCCTGCGCTACCTCCAGAACTTTGACCTCGGGCTGGTTCGCGAGGCGCTGCTCGAGCGCCAGATCAACGTCAAGCTGGCGCCTCACCTCGTCAAGCCGCTCCCGCTCGTGGTGGCGGCGTTCGACGGCGAGCGCCCGGATCGCATGACCGGGATGGGCCTGAACCTCTACGACGTCATGTCCGTCGACAAGCTCCGCAGCCGCCGCCCCGGCCGCGGGCAGCCGCCGAGCGAGGAGCACGGAGCCCTCTCGGTCGCCGACGTCGACGGAGACGGCCTGGCCGACTGGGCGCCCGACCGCCACCGTGTGATCTCCGGGGAGGAGGTCGTCGAGCGGCTGCCCGCCCTGGCGGGCCGCAACCCGACCTCCGGCTACCTCTTCTACGACTGCCAGACCGACGACGTCCGGCTGGTCCTGACGGTCCTGCAGGAGGCCGAGCGCTTCGGCGCGGTCTGCTGCAACGGCCTCGAGGTCACCGACCTGCTCGACACCGGCGGGCGCTCCCGCGGGGTCCAGGTGACCGACGTCATGAGCGGAGACACCTTCCCCGTCCACGCCGAGAACGTCATCAACGCGACCGGCGTCTGGGCGGACCGGCTGCGTCCGGAGGAGCTCCACGACGAGGCGGAGGTCCCGGTCATCAAGCCCTCCCGCGGGACCCACATCACGCTCCGCCACGACCAGGTGCCGCTCATCAGCGGCGCGATCGTCCCGGCGGGCGGCGGGCGCACGATCTTCGCCCTTCCCTGGCTCGGCGGCACCCTGATCGGCACGACCGACAACGAGGTCGAGCCGAGCGACGATCCCCACGCGCTCGATCACGTCGCGCCCGAGCCCGAGGACATCGCCTATCTCCTCGACGCGACCAACGCGTACTTCGGCACGACGCTCACGCCCTCCGACCTCGCGGGCGCCTACGCGGGCGTGCGCCCGCTGATCTCCACCGGAGATCCGAAGAAGTCGGTCGACATCTCCCGCAAAGCTGAGCTCTACGAGACCTCGAGCGGGATGATCACGATCACCGGCGGCAAGCTGACGACCTGGCGGCGGATGGCCAAGCAGACCGTCGACCGGCTCGTGGAGCGCGACGCCCGCGACGCGCCCTGCCGGACGCACCAGATCCCGCTCGGACAGTCCGTGAGCCTCGAGGAGCTGCCCCGGATCGAAGGCGTGCCGGAGGCCGCCTACGCGCAGCTGGCCGGCCGCTACGGCCACCTCGCGCACGACGTGCTGGCCATCGCGACCGAGCGGGGGGAGCTCGCCCAGCCGGTCGTCGACGGGCCCGGACGTCCCCCGGACCTGCTCGCCGAGGTCGTCCACGCCGCGCGCCATGAGCAGGCGCGGACGGTCGGTGACGCGCTGCTGCGCCGCACACGGCTCGGGCTGACCGCCGCACGGGACGTGGCCGCACCCGACGGTGTCGCCGCACGGCGGGTCGCCGCCGCGATGGGCGCCGAGCTCGGCTGGGACGCCGCGCGCGTGGAGGCCGAGGCAGAGGCGTTCCTCGCCGAGGCAGCCAGCGAGGGCATCCTGGTCGCCTGACGTGCGCCGCGCCCGCCCCCGGGCGACGTGTGGCGCCTCCGTCGGCCCGACGCCGTAACTTCTCTCGCCGTCGCCGGTTGCGATCCCTCGAACCATGATGCCTCGCCTCTCCGCCCTGCTCACCACCACCGCCGTCCTGCTGGCCGCCCCCGCGGTCGCTCAGGCGAACTACTTCGCCGGGGACGTGATCGACGGCCCCGTCGGCGGCACCCTGAGGGTCGGTGACGTCGATATAGCCCGGGACGGCACCGGTGCGGTGGCCTACGTCAAGGACGACGGCGGCGTGCCGCACCTGTTCGTCTCCCGCCTCATCGGGGGCGGCTTCCAGGCCCCCGAGCGGCTCGACACGGCGCTGCCTGGTGCCGCATCTCAGCCCGTTGTCGCCGCCTCCGACGGTGGCCGCCTCGTCGTGGCCTTCCGCTCGGGCAACCAGCTCAACGTGGCGGTCAAGCCGGACGCGCCGCGGCCGTTCCTGCCGCCGCAGGCCCTCGTCGACGGCGCCTCGAACCCGTCCGTGGACATGTCGATCCATGGTGTGGCCTACATCTCCTTCACCGCGCCCGGCGGCAGCGCCCGGGACGTCCGCGTCGCGCGGATGGCCCGGACCGAGACGGCCTTCGCCGTCCTCCCGGACGTCCTCGACGTCACCCCCGCGCAGGACGCCGGCCTCGGCGCCGGCCGCAGCCGCATCGCCGTCTCCGCCGAGGGGACCGCCGTGGTGCTCTGGGGCGAGGCCGGCCACGTCTACTCCCGCCGCGTCTTCGGGTCCAAGGTCTCCACGTCACCCCAGGATCTGAACGTCCCCGCCATCGACGGTCATGCCGGCGGCGGCGCCGACACGCCGGACATCTCGATCGAGGACGACGCCAGCTACGCCTGGGCGGCCTTCCGTCAGCAGTTCGACGACGGACGGCTGCACACCGTCGCCCGGCGACTGCGCGGCGGGGTCTACGAGGAGGGAAAGTTCGTCGATGGGCTCGGCTTCCCCGCGCCAGCTGACGTCGGCGAGCTCGCGATCTCGATCAGTGGCCGCGGCGAGGGCATCGCCGCCACCAGCGCCGGCGGCGGCCTGAACGCCGCGCTCATCCACCGTGACGAGTTCTTCCCGGCCGCGACGGTCGGCCCGGCGGCGGCCACGAGCCTGCCGGCCGTGGGCATCGCCGAGAACGGGGACGCCTACGCGGCCTCCCTCAACCCCGACGGTGGCGTGCGGATCAGCGGCTACGACATCAGCCCGTCCAAGGCGGGCGTGCCTGGGCCCGGGCCGCTGCAGGTGCTCTCGCCGCCGGAGTTCGGCCCCGCGGAGGCGGCGGGCGGCATGGACCTCGGCGTCAACCGGGCCGGCGACGCCTGGGCGGTCTTCGTCCAGAACGGGCCCGGCGGGCGACGGCTGGTGGCCGGCGGTTTCGACCGCGAGCCCGGCCGCTTCCGCACCTACACCTCCTCGAAGTTCCGCCGCTTCAAGCAGCCGAAGCTCACCTGGCAGTCCGCTTTCGAGATCCAGGGCAGGCTGCGCTACCGGGTCGAGATCGACGGGACCGCGGTGGGGGAGACCACAGACCGCTCGCTCACCCTCGGCTCGCCGCTCACCGACGGCATCCACCCCTGGCGGGTGGTCGCGACCGATCGCCGTGGCCAGACGGCGGCGACGAACGTGCGGCTGCTGCGCGTCGACGGCACGCCGCCGACGTTCGAGAGCAAGCTCACCGGCGTCCGCAAGCAGGGGCGGACCCTCAAGCTCGCGGTGAAGGCGAGCGACGCCTTCGTGCCGGATGCGCCGCAGGGCACCGCCGACACGCCGGGGGCGGTCGCCAACGGCTCCGGGGTCAAGAGCTACCGGATCGACTGGGGCGACAAGAGCCGCACCGACAAGAAGCGCACCGCGAGCCACGTGTACAGGAAGAACGGCACGTACACGCTGCGGATCTCCGTGCGTGACGTCGCCGGGAACGTGACCGTCGACAAGCAGCGCCTCACGATCAAGAAGGCCAAGTAGTCGGCGGGCTAGCCTCGCCGGGATGCGAGCGCTCAGCGAGGGGTCCGGGTCCGTCTCCGCCGAGGAGGCTGTGGCTGCGCTCGGGCTCTCCGAGGGCGGGCGGCCCGGGCTGCCCCGGGTGGTGGCGATCATGGTCGCCTCGATCGACGGGCGGGCGACGGTCGACGAGCGTTCCGGCGGGCTCGGCCATCCGGAGGACCGGGCACTGCTGCGCGGGCTGCGCGCCGCCGCGGACTGCGTGCTGGTCGGCACGGGGACGATCGCCGCGGAGAAGTACGCGAACCTGCTCGACGCCGACCAGCGCGAGGCCCGGCAGGCGGCGGGCCGTACGCCGCATCCGATCCTTGCCACCCTCAGCCGCCGCGGCGAGTTCCCCTGGGAGGTGCCCGTCCTCGGGGAGGAGGGCGTGCCCAAGCAGCTCTACTCCGAGCGCGAGGTCGAGCTCCCGGCGAACGCCACGGAGACCTCGCTGCACGTGAGCGACGGTGGGCTGCGGGGCGCCCTCGAGCATCTCCACGGCGAGCGCGGCGTCCTGTCGGTCGCCTGCGAGGGCGGCCCAGGCGTGCTGCGGGCCCTGCTGGCCGACGACCTCGTCGACGACCTCCTGCTCACCCTCGCCCCGCTCGTGGTCGCCGGGGACGGGCCGACCTCGCTGGCGGGAGCGGCGCTGGATCCGCCCGCCGAGCTCCGGCTGGCCGGGGTCCGCCGGGCCGACGACCACCTGTTCCTCCACTACGCGCGGTGATCCCGCCGCTCCACACCCGGGACCGGGTCCTTGAGGCCGCACCGGGGCGCCCGCTGCTGATGGGGATCGTCAACGCGAGCCCCGACTCCTTCTCGGACACGGTCGGGCGGCAGGGGGCCGAGGCGCAGGTGGAGCACGGCCTGGCGCTGGCGGCCGCGGGCGCCGACCTCATCGACGTCGGCGGCGAGTCCGGCGTGACGCATACACCGGTCGCCGACGCGGCCGAGGAGACCGAGCGGGTGCTCGCCGTGGCCCGCCCGCTGCTCGCCGCCGGGCTCGTGGTCTCCGTGGACACCTGGAAGGCCGAGGTCGCCGAAGCGGCGCTCGGGGCCGGCGCGCACCTGATCAACGACGTCTCGGGCCTGCGCGACGAGCGGCTGGCCACGCTCTGCGCGCAGGCCGGCGCCGCCCTCTGCCTCATGCACACCCGGGCCGCGCCCAAGCAGGAGCACTTCCCGGACTACCGCGGAGCGGTCCTCGACGACGTCGTCGCCTTCCTGCGGGAGCGGCGTGATCGCGCGGTCGCGCTGGGCGTCCCGGCGGAGCGGCTCCTGCTCGACCCGGGCCCCGACTTCGCCAAGACGCCGGGGGAGACGGTCGAGGTGCTTCGCGGCCTCGACCGGGTCCGGGACCTGGGCCATCCGGTGCTGCTTGCGGTCTCCAACAAATACTTCCTCGGCGCGATCACCGGCCGCCCGCCCAGGGAG